>CAZLTF010000197.1:0-6500 GCA_964562195.1 uncultured Bacteroidales bacterium
CAACACTATTAATTCCGGTATCCACAAAAGAAAGTACTTTATTGATATTATTTAACAACCCACGATCCTCGTAACAAAGACGCATCAATTCTTCACTAAAAGATGTTAACATTCTAGAATTTACCGCATTCACAATGTCTATGTTCTTGAAATACAAAAAGACCTTACTTATAATTTCATTAGGGATATCCCTTCCGAATTTTGATAAAATTGTCTGATTATTAAACACTTCCATTGTTTTGTTTTTTGATTCTCTTCCTATTATTCCAATATGAGTGAGAATATCTTTTTGCTCCGGTACTTTTCTGGAAAAAAGGTCTGTTGACTTGTTTTTGGGAAAATAAATTAATTTTTCGTGCAATATTTGTTTCTCTGAAAAAGAAATAGAATATGAATATTTTATATTGTCAATAACAAAATCTATCCAAAACTCAACAGGGCTATTCTTTGTTTCCTCCGAGAAAGCAAAAGGATCATAAGCACTAATTTTACTACCAACAACATCAATTGTGGTAAGAAATCTACTCATCTCAAAAAGTCCTCGCAACAAACCGGATTTTCCAGATGCGTTAGCACCAAATATACCGGACACTTTTAGCACTCTGACGGTATCTCCTTTTCCAATGATTATTGTAGAAACATTTTCACTTTTACTTTTGGAAGGCTCGGCAATCATCGAAAACGAAACCTTATCTCTAAAAGACCTATAATTTGTAAAACTAATATTTAATATCATATTTTGCATATTTTCTGCAAAATTACACAATTAATTAATATTGCACAAAATATATTAAGGATATTTACAAATATTATTCAAGAATGCTTTACCGGTAAAAAACGGTCAGCTGTCATCAATGCTTCCCATACTTCATCGTACCTGCTTTGATCTCCAAATCAATAAAATTTTCGGGAGGGGGTATCACACAAGAATATTTATGATTGTATGCACAGTAAGGATTATAGGTCTTATTGAAATCAATCACTATAGAGTCACCTTCCGGTATCTTCAAATCTATGTATCGCCCTCCTCCATAGGAGGTTTTTCCACTTGTCAAATCTTTATATGGAAGCGAAAGTTCATCTTTATATTTCTCAATAGCACGATATTTAACACTTTGATACACAAACAACTCAATGTCTTTTCCTTCTAAAGTAAAATTTAGTTTTCCATATTTTGCATAGAGAGGAGCGCGGTCGGTGGAAGTTTTCATCTTAAAGGGAGTAGTATCTGCCACTTTTGTAAATCTCGCTTTTACCCGGTACTTTTTATCAATAGGATAAAAATCCAATCCCCTAAAACCCGGCAAGTCCTCTTTCATCAAAGGACTTTCCCGTGGATTGGCATAGTGAGCATTGAGTGTGTCTTGAAATGCAACAATCTCCAATTCATAGGGAGACAACTCCTTCACTTTTTGCCCGCAAGAAACCATCACCAATACGATCAGGGGCAATACAACAGATTTTCTCATATTCTTTTCATTTTACAAAATTTCTTCTTACTCCTCTCACACCTCCAAACACAAAATTCCGAAAGCAATATTGCGTATTATGAAGATATGCTTTTTTTTTTGCAAATTTATACATTTTTGTTGTTCCGTTATTGTTTTACTCATAGCGGACAAGTTTCACTTTAAACAGGGTCTGCTAAAGAACTCTCAAACAGATGAGGAAGAATGAATTACGCAAATATATCAATAATAAACCCAGTTAAAAAATCAATGATAGCATCAAGAGAGATTTTCGGGAAAGGAAATTTTGAATAGGGAAAGAAAAAAAATTGAAATGCCCGAAGATATATCTACTGCGGAGCGAGGATTGTCAGCGATTTTTGAAGGAGGAATTAACAAGCTGAGAAAACAGATCATAGGGAGACAGGATAATTTCTTTTGTAAAAACACCTGGGATAAATGAAAAAATCTTACCTTTGCAAAGAAATATGGATGCAAAAAAAATAAAGATAATATTTCTCATATCTCTTCTTTTGATGGGGGGAGTGAGTTGTTTTTCACAAAGGATCGGACTCGTATTGAGTGGCGGAGGAGGAAAAGGGCTGATGCACATCGGTGTACTCAAAGCGCTGGAAGAGAACAAGATACCAATAGATTATGTCGTAGGCACATCGATGGGAGCGATCATCGGTGGCTTATATGTCTCCGGCTATACTCCGAATGAAATTCACCGGCTTTTTGCTTCCGAAGAATTTCAAGAGGCCCTTTCCAATAAATCGGGAAACAATTACCCTTATTATTATCAGCAATCACTCCCCGATGCTACATGGCTTGAATTGAAGATTTTTTTTGAAAACAAGTTAAAAATAAAAATTCCGTCCAACATTCTTCCTTCCTACCGGCTGGATTATTTGGCGATGAAATACTTCTCCAAATCCGGGGCAGCCTCTCATTATCAATTTGATCAATTGATGCTTCCATTTCGCTGTGTAGCATCCGACATTTTGCACAATCGTCCCAAGGTATTAGATCATGGTCATTTGAGCACAGCTATCAGAGCTTCGATGGCAATCCCTTTTCTTTTCAAAGCCGTGAGTATGGATAGCAGCCTACTCTTTGACGGTGGAATGTATGCCAATTTTCCGGTAGAGATCATGAAATCGGAGTTCAATCCGGATTTTATTATTGGCAGCAAAGCAGCTTCAAACTATGACCCTCCCGACGAGAATGATCTTATCTCTCAACTACAGACGATGTTGATGGTAGATATGAATTACGAGTTCAAAGATGAAGAAGGTATTCTGATCGAACCCAAATATTCTGAATTGGATATTTCCGATATCAGTCAGGTAAATGCGTTAGTAGATAGCGGTTACAAAGAAGCACTAAAACTCATTCCTCAGATACTACAGCATATTCATCCTTCGACGCATTTTTCAATACCTGAAAAAAGAAATATTTTTAAAAACAAAATGCCACCGGATACTATCGTCAAAAGTATCGCAATCACAGGACTAAAAGAAAGACAAGAAAAATATGTTTACGGACTATTGACGAAGAAATTGCATTTCAAAAGAAATGGAGATACAAGCTATCAGATTCTTTCCGGAAAAAGAATAAAACAAGAGCTTTTCAATCTTGCCTCCCAAGAAGATATAGACTATATGATGCCAAGCCAACTATATATGCCCGATGAGAAAGCCTACAAACTCAAACTTGACATTCGCAAGAAACAAAAAATAATCGTCAAAACAGGTGGACTCATTTCATCCAAAGCCATCAATGAGATCTTCTTCGGTTTGCGTTACAACCACTGGGGAAGAATTGCAACGACCACAAAACTGAACACCTATTTGGGAAGATTCAATAATGCAATGAGATTGAATTTCAGAGCAGACTACCCTACTACCATCCCGCTCTATTCCAAGCTTTATTATTCTGTCAACCATCAAAACTATTTCAACACCAAACAGTATTTTTTTGATGACAACACCCCCTCCTATCTGATTTTGGGAGAAATGTATCTCGGAGCCACATTAGGCACACGGCTTTACCAAGATTCCAAATTGGAGGCTTCATATATCTTGGGATACAATTCAAATGATTATTATCAAAGCAATACGTTTACGCGAATAGATACTGCCGATCAGACTACTTTCGCTTTCCAATCCACGTCTCTACTATTTGAACGCAACACCCTCAACCACAAGAATATGCCAATCAAGGGAGGCATTTAAAAATAAAAATAAATTACCTTGCGGGCTATGAATCATACATTTCAGGCACAACCTCTCCCGACGAGAATATTGACAACAAGCCACATCATTGGTTTCAAGCAGATGTGATATATCACCGGTATAAGCCTATCCATTCGCACGTCAGCATAGGATTTTATGAGCAAATAAGTCTCTCCAATAAAGACTTCTTTTCAAATCACACATCCAGTTTGCTGTATGCCCAAGCTTTCGAGCCACTACCCGAAAACAAAATTCATTTCTTGCCTCAGTTCCGGTCTTTCAACTATGTTGCAACGGGGATTCAACTGGTCTATACATTTCGCGAAAAATTTGATTTGAGGATGGAATCATATCTTTTCACTCCTTTCAATTCGATGAAAAAAGCAGGAAGAAAAACAAAAATGCGAATTCAGGATTTTGACAGATGGTATTATATCGGCTCGGCAACGCTTGTCGCACATTTCCCGACAGGTCCTTTGTCTATCTCTTTCAATTATTTTGAGAATGCAGAATCCCCATTCTCGGTCAGCTTAAATCTGGGATATCTAATTTTTAACCCGAAAGCTTTCTAAAGCACCAACAAATCTGCTCACGCACGGCAAACAATTCTCTTATAAAACCCTGTCTTTCGATAATCTATACTCATGACACAACAAACAACATTCCTTCTGACTCACCCATAAAAAAGAAGGATATTATAGTCACATTCTGTCATTTTCATTAAAGATGCTTATCTGAAATTAAAAAGGTAGCGGCACATTCTCATCCTCATCCGGAATCTCAACAGGAGCAGGCGGAGGAGGTAGATCTTCCTGAGAAGCATCCGCCGATTGTTTGTCAATTTTCCAAGCCTTAACATTGGTGTACCAACGTCCGTTATATTCGCGACTTTCGATATCAATCGATGCGATTATTTCTTCTCCTATCTGAAGATTTGCTTCTTCAATCTTATCACCCCAAAGAGAAATACAAACCTTCTTGGGATATTGAGACGGGGTCTCGATGATAAAATCTTGTTTTCGCCAAGCACGTTGTCCTTCACCACTTTGCACTGCTAATACCTGAATCACTTTTCCTTTTATTTCCATTTTTTATTTTTTTGCAAAATTAAAATTATTGATAATACAAAGCCATTTTATTCATTCACAATTATTTTTTTTATTCAAACAATCCAAAGCACGATTCACCCTTACTTTTGGCAGGCTTTGGAAGAGAGAAAAAGAATAATATTGCATAGAAAGAAGAAAAAAAATCAATAAAAAATTTTGCCAGCAAAATATTTGTGTATCTTTGCAGTCTCAAAATTTCGGGGTGTAGCGCAGCTCGGTTAGCGCACTTGACTGGGGGTCAAGGGGTCGCGAGTTCAAATCTCGCCACTCCGACTGAAAAAGAAGCTTAATGTGTTCTGCATTAAGCTTTTTTTGTCTTATCATACTGCTTCGCAATAAAAAACAGGAAAATCCGGACTTTTTTTTTGAGCATTTGTTTCTCTTTCTGAAACTGAATTATTTAGTTTTTAGTTGTACATATTTAGCCGTTTTTATACTGAGATTCAATTCAAAACCTATCAACAAAATAATTGCATTAAAATAAATCCAGACTTGAATAATCAAGATAGTACCTATCGAACCGTAAAGGACATTGTACTTGGAGAAATTTTGCAAATAATAATTGAAGGCAATAGAAAGGATTAAGGACAAAACCGTGGCAAGAATCGATCCCGGCGAGAAGAAATGAAAACGAGACAGCTTGGAAGGTGCCAAAAAATAAATAAATGAAATCGTAAAAAACACCATTGCAATAAAAACCAGAAGTTGCAAACCGGTCAATAAATAATAAGAGCCGGCACTATTGATAATATGATGCTCCTGCAAAAATTGCAAGCTAAAAGAAGATGTCACCAGCACTGCAATTCCGAGAATAATGAGAATGGATACAACGACAAAAAGAAATAAAGCAATCAAGCGCTGTTTGATCCAAGGTCTTTCTTCCGAATCATGATAGCTTGTATTGAAGGCATCAAAAACACTCATAAAACCATTTGTAGCAAAATAGACAGCCATCAGGAAAGTTATCGAAAGCAAGCCTCCGCGTGGTCGGGAAATAATATCTTCCAACGTATCATGAATAAATTGATTAGTACCTCGCGGTACAATACCATCTACAAATTCCAAAATCAGACTTTGCAAATCAGGAATTGGGATGAAAGGAATGATTGTAAAAAAAACAATAATCATTGGAAAGACGGCGAGAAAAAAACTAAATGCGATTGCAGATGCCCTTGTAGTAATGTATCCGTTATAAATCCCCTTGAAGAAAAAGTCTCCCACGTCAAAAAGAGACATCCCCTCGAAACCCGGAAGGACAATCTTTTTCATCCATTTCAAGAAATGAAGCACACGAAGATTTCTCAAAAGACGAATTTTCATATCAATCTCTATATGTCAAATCGCCTAATCCAAGAGTTCTTCAATCTCTATTTGAAGTATCTTCGGAGATTTCCCCTTTCCACCAATCAAAAAATAGACACGATAGCTTTTGGACACACTCTGATAGGTAGCAATAATGTATTTTGCACCATCATCCGATTTACCTTCATGATTGATTTTGAATGATTTGAGCGAATTGTTATGTATAAATTGTTGCAAAATGACTTTTGCTTGATTCAAGCTAAAATTGCCATCCGAGTCCTCAATATCCAAATAAACAGTAGAGCTTAATTGAGACTCCAACAAATCAATGTTATTCTCCGCAAAAGCCTTATTAATAGTCTCTTTGACATTCTTTGCCTGTCCGTAAACCACTCCTGACAACA
>CAZLTF010000198.1:0-2197 GCA_964562195.1 uncultured Bacteroidales bacterium
ACCATTGGATTTTCGCATCCGAAAAACTTCCATCCAATACTTGTTTCCAAGGTTTTCTCCAATAAAATTGATTGGCAATGTTGCTCCAAAATTTTTCCGGTTCAACCATACTCCTTTGATGTTCCTGTAAATAGTCCGTAAATGAAGAAATTTTTATACTCATACAAATTACATTTAAAAAAAAACGAAATTACAAATTTTCTCGTTATCATAAATTTTTTTTATCAAATTTTTATAAAAATAAATTGTACCTTTGGCACAATAATTTCATTCAATATATGAAAATAATAAATACATATTTTACAATGAAAAATATCATCATCGGGAGTCTGATAAGTCTGATCGTCGGATCGGCTATCTATCTATCTCTTAGCTCTTTTACTTCAATAGATATGAAAAAAGAAAATTACGAAAAAGATTGGAAAAAAGTGGAAGAGTTCCAACAAAAAAGTCTTCCCAAATCGGCATTAAAAGTGGTTGAAGCTATTTATGCAAAGGCAAAAAAGCATAATAACCATCCTCAAATCATCAAATCCATCCTCTTCCGTATGAATCTTCAAGACCAATATCGCGAAGAATTTATGACGGAGTCTATCGCAGATTTGAAAAATGAATTGGAAATATCCAACGCTCCTGACAAGCAACTTTTGCATAGCATACTTGGACAATTATACTATAATTATTTCAGCCAAAATCGCTATCGATTCAGCAAGCGTAGCGAGACCACCGGATTGGACAGTCAGGACATCAAAACTTGGAGTTTAAGCCAAATCGCAAACGAAATTAAAACAGAATATTTGCACTCTTTGGAAGAAGCGGAGATTACCCGAAAATATCCGGTGCGCTATTTTGATGCCATTCTGGATACTCAAAATCAGTCCGAAGAATATCGTCCGTTTTTGTATGATTTATTGGCATTTAGAGCTTTTGATTTTTTCAGGGAAGACATCAATGGATTGACGCATCCGGCTGAACGTTTTGAAATAATGGATAAAGTGTATTTTGATGATGCAGAAGATTTTATAAACATAAAAACCAAACTGAAAGACTCTCTGGATTTTCCATATTTTGCAATGAAAACGATGCAAGATATACTCGCTTTTCATCTCGAAGAAGGCAATGACAAAGCCTTGATAGATGCCGATATCAAAAGACTGAAATTTGTGCGCCAACACTCGACACTTCCCAACAAAGATGAACTCTATCTGCAAGCTTTGCAAAGACTCGAAAAATCGATAGATGAAGAGAGTGCGATTGCCGATATTCGTTATGAAATTGCCAATTTCCTCTATGAACAAGGAGGTAAATATGATGGAATTTCTTCTGCCTATAAATGGAATTATCGCGAGGCTGTGGCAATTTGCAAAAAAACCATTGATGAATTTCCAAAAACCCGCGGTGCAAACAATTGTTTTATCATTCAAAAAAGGATCGAACAAACAAGCATTAGTTTTGAAATGTCCAAGGTTTTTCCGACCAATAGCAAACTTTTGTATAAACTTAATTTTAAAAATTTTAGGACTGCATATACGTATCTGCTTCCTTTTGATTTTGAGAAATGGGGCAATAATCGAGACCCTCGTTTTGATATGAAGGACTATATTGTTAAGAAAATTAAAGAAGGGCGTGCTATTCGTCAAAGTGAAATTCAATTGCCTGAAACAGAGGACTATCGTACACATAGCATCGAAAGTTTTTTACCCTCTTTGGGCATCAGCTCTTACATACTGGTAATGACGGATCACAAAAATGTGGATCAAGCGGAAGTGGCTTGGCAAACATTTCAAGTCTCGGATATTAGCTATATTCAGTCGGAGGATGGAGACAAAAATCAACATTATTATGTGAAGGAAAGGACGAATGGCAATGCTTTGAAAAATGTCAAAGTGGAGATGTATTATTACCATTATGATTATAGAAACAGAGAAGCAAAAATTGATTTCAACAAAACTTTTTATTCGGATGATATGGGTGAAATAGTCATTCCGGCTTTGCCCAATTCCAATAGACGCAATAATTATTTCTTGATTTTCAAAAATCGTGAAGACATTTTATATAGTGATAATTTTTATCAACTTCGCGATTATAGACGGGAAGCAAAGGCGCACAAAATCATAGAACTTTTTACAGACAGAGCAATTTATCGTCCGGGACAAACCATTTATTTTAAAGGAATTTTATTGGAAGAAAAAGGCGG
>CAZLTF010000199.1:0-1729 GCA_964562195.1 uncultured Bacteroidales bacterium
GCATCAACCGTACGGACTGCAGCAGGCAACTGAACAAGAACGCTTTCCGGTGGAAGGTGATGTATTTTTTTGATTACTTGTGATTCCATCACATAGGAATAGTCAGCATATCTGTAATGCATTTTTGTCGCTTCATAAAACATTAAACAGACAAAAATGGGGAGGAAAAACAAGATACGTTGCTTTTGCTGCACGAGCTTGTCTATGTTCAGGCATCCGGCAACAATGAGATAAATGAGAACGACAATACCAAATCGTGTTAATCCTCTCACAGCCCCAAATATCGGTATCCAGGTGGCAAAATCGGCAAACGGTCCTTTTGCCAAATTAAGACGGACGCTATCAGGCCCAACGGTGATCAATGGCCCCAAACTGATAAAAAAGCAGAAGACCGCAGCTCCTGCAAGTCCTGTCAGAATAACCATGATTTCATTTCTCGGCGAACGAATGACAAGATTGATCAGGTATAACATAATCAGACTAAATGAAATGGGATAGAGCCAATGATCAAAGTGCGCCAGCCATGTATGTCGGCCCCAAAAGCTATGAGCTATAATTGTACTCCAAAACAGGAGCCATAGGATGAATTTACTGATAAGAATAAGAGTATGTAAAATAGGCAAGTTCCGCCACCGATTCCAGAATCGAATCAATCGATTCGTGAAGAAAAGAACAGTTATTAAAGACAGGATCGTGCCGGGAAAAAGATACGTTTCAGTGGTCCTGGTAGGAGGCGTGACAATGAGTTTATTTAAAAGAGCAGAACATCTGATGTCCAGGTAATGCATTGCCTGGGCATGGTGCTTGAGATAATCCAGACTGGTTCGCGTGTATCCTCCCTCGATACGCAAAAGTACGTAAGGATATAGGTAGATGGCGGAGAGAAGAAGCACGCCGCCGCTTAAAAAGGAAAATGAATACCAGAAAGAGTGATTTTTTAGTAAGTATCTGTGATCGGATATATAGGCAATGCCGATAAAGCCCAATGTGATCGCAGCCATGATTGTAAAGTAGAGACAGGAAGTTGAGGCGAGCCAGTAACTAACCACGAACCATAATGCATTAAGCAAATTGGGGCATTTTAGCCAGCGAATCCAGAAAAAAATGAGTAAAGGGATGATAAAGACCAAGACCATGTTGAATTCAACATAATATTGCCAGCGATAGGGAATAAGACAGAATACAAAAGCGCCAAAATAGCTGACAGCCCGGGTGCATTTGAGTTCCCTAAGCAGGAGAAACATCGTGATTCCAGACAATGCCCAGAAAAAAAGCATGGTTAGATTGAAACTAAGAAATAGGTTTTTGGTTGACCCGTAAACCAAAGCATATAAAAAAGATTCTGGCCAAAGGAGTTCTCCAAAAGCCAAACTATAATCATGTGGATAAAAGAAATTCGCATTGTAATCGGGACGAAGGATGTGTCCTTGGAGAATGTTATGGGCATTCCAAGCCATCCATTCACCCATCAGGCGAGGATCCCAATGATCTGCAAGACCCGTCGAGAAAAAGGCCCGCCAGGGAGGAACGCTGTAAAGGATCGTGATAGATAGCAGTAGAAAAAGAATCAGCAGTTCGCTCAAGCGGCCAAAATAGTTTTTCCCATTATTGTGCAAGAAGTGCATAGCTCAAGCCGACGAAAGATGTAGGTTGCCTGACACTTTGTTGTGAAAAATGTAGGGTTGGAAATCGATTTTTAAATCATTTTTGTGATTACCATCGATCCTCA
>CAZLTF010000200.1:0-4643 GCA_964562195.1 uncultured Bacteroidales bacterium
AAATGTTTGTTGATATTAACCCCAAGGTTCATTTCCAATGTTTTGATTTTTCCGGTATAAAAATCACCCCAGAGGTAAACCATTTCGCTTTGCAAGCGTCTTCCTTGATAACTTTCCAATTCGATTTCATATTGATACATCATATATTTACCGGTAGGGATGGAGACTCCGTCATCAATTTCAAAAATCTTATCCATACGATCATAATCTTGAATCAGATTTATTTCAAAACGGTCTCCGGTCTTAAAAACCATACCGAGCGGACGGGTTTCATTATGAAAACTTTCCAACTCACCTGTGGAATGAGTGTTGTAAATCGTAAAACCCCAGGGTTTTAATATCAGTCTTTTGATACCATATTCCGTAAAAACACGAGGGGCAAGGCGAAAATACCAAGAATACGAATCATAATCACTGCGGTGGATATAACCCAATCCGGGATTAAACCCTTTCTGCATACTTCCGATCGCCATAAAATTGTCAATGAGATCATTGGGATAATCAACATAAACGCGATAGCTAAACGCATCCTCCTGATATTCAAGGTCATTCATACTATTTGTGAGCTTTGCTCCAAGCACTATATTTTTATTTTTCAAAAATTCGGAAGTTTGATAGGTGGCATCCACACCTATGACTTGATTGGAGTGGATTTTACCCATTTTGTTTGTAAAAATTCCACCGATATAGGATTGTTTTCCTACTTCATGCTTATATCTAATCACCGTATTGTTGGTAGCTTCGGGACCATTGAACGAAGCTTCTTGAATATTCAATAATCCGATATCATTCTTTCCGATTTTCCCGAATAGTCTTGCTCCGGCGACGATCGGAATTTGTTTGCCGTCTTCGATTCCAATTTCCCTCGAATGGAAGGCTTGGCTTTGATCTCCGAGATAATAATTGAATTTGTCAGAACCTTCCAAAAAAAACTGTCTTTTCTCCGGATAATAAACGCTAAATCGCGAAAGATTAACCGGAATCCGGTCTGCCTCGACTTGTGCAAAGTCCGTAAAGGTGGTAAGATTGAGTTTCAGAGTAGGAGAGAGGCTTACATTCATATCCGCCCCAAACTTAAGAGGATAGTGGTCTGATTGTCCCTTCTGATATTGTTTTCCCAATAGTGCGTAAGGTTTGAATTCAAATTTTTTGGCGTATGCAATGCCTTGCATTTCACTTATTTTGCCAGCTTTATTAACCGCATAAATACTATTGTCACGCGACCAACCTTGCCATAGAGCCGCCTCATTTTTAGAAATAATATCCCGTTCAAAATTGATTGCCCAGTTTAGATATCTTGTATTCTTAAATTGTAATGAGCTGAATGGAATATACAATTCGGCAAACCAGCCGTCCTTGTTGATGTTTGCCTTCACATCCCATACTCCATTCCAATCGTCATTTGCATCCTCTCCTCCGTAAATCTGCACATCGGCACGCGCTCCATTGGGATTGACTACAAAAAGATAGCCGGTACGATTGTCATTAAACGGGCTTATCATTATCTGAAAATTATCATCGGATTCATAATCAAAATCACGTATCATCTCTTTGGCGACTATTTTCCGGACATCTTTCTGATAACACCATATCCCAAAATATAAAGTATTTTCATCATACAAAACGGCTACTTCGGTACGCTCACTCACCGGTTTTCCATAATCCAAATCGCGTTGCGTAAAATTGGTAATATGAGGTGCTTCCGCCCAAACCGTTTCATCCGGCAGCCCATCAAACCGTATCTTTTCATTTATCTTAACTGCCTGAATAACGGAAGGTTCTGAATGCTGACTTAAAGCAATAGATGAAGAATATAGAAGAAATGGCAGAATATACATCCATCTGCCCATACAATTTACAAATCTGCTTTCAATCAATCTAATCATTCCCCGTTTTTTTTGATAAATAAAGCGATATGAATTGGCATATTATAAAACAAAGAAAAGAGGATGGAGAGCTTCGTATCAAGAGCCTTGCTACCCAATACAAATCGTAGAAATTTTCTTGTTTTGCATAGTCTAAGAGCATATTCCAGATTATCATTTTTATGTTGGAAACTACAATGCCAAACCTTCCCATTTGTCGAAAAACATCGGTCTCGGCTATGAGTAGTGCGGGTTTTAACGCTACTCATTTTCAGACTGCTATGATGTTTATTATTATTCATTAATTTTTCCTTTTATCACTTTCTCCCGCATTGCTTATAAGCAATATTATGCACTGGCTTTCTTTCATTCTTTTGTTCCGTAATTTGCATTGTAAACATACCAAGGTTCATTAACTACTAAATCTTCTTGTCCGTCTGCTCTTTCGCTGTCCTTATAAACTTTTATTTCTTTATCTTTAAAAACCTCGTGAATACATTTGTTTATATAACCCGAACCTTCGTATTCGGTTAAATTAGATTTAATTTCTGCCTCAATTGTTAGCAACAATCCTTGCAAAACCATTAAATAATCAAAGTTTGATATTTCTTTAAGTCTGTTCTCTGTTCCTTTAAAAGTAATTTCCAAACCGCCCAAATTACTACTATTTAATAAAAATCTCATTCTATTTTTTCTTATTTGATTTTAATGATTTTAATTTCTTGTTTGCTTGTTCAATGCTAGCGATAAATTGTTTATCTACTTCCGATAGCTCATCGGCGGATTTCTTTTTATATAATTCATATTCAGCTTCGGCTTTCTTTTTGGCAAGCTCTGCTGAAATTTTGCCGTCTGCGGCAGTTGTTCGGAAATTCCGAACAACTGAATCTTCTTGCAATTCGCCTTCTTCAAAAATATGCTTGATATGTTCGCTGATATTTGATTTTGACGATTGAAAAAGCTCCACCATATCGGCTTGCGTAAGCCAAACGGTGTTGTCTTCCAAGCGGACTTGTATTCTTACTTTGCCGTCGTCAGATTGGTATAATAAAAATTCACTGTTGCTCCTTGCGGGTAACATATTTTAATCTTTTAACCTGTAAAAATCTTTGGTTACTTACTTTTCTTCTTCTGCGCATTCAAAATCTTCATCATTGAGTAATGAAAGATTTACATAAAGTCGATTTACTAATGTTTCGTATAGTTTCATTTATTCAATTCCTTTTTAAAATTTCTTTTGCAAGATACATAATATTATTTGTACGGTGGCACAAAATAGCTCTTCCCGATTTTTCGGGATGTGCTATTTGTGCGTTGGCTTTTTTCAATATTTTCTTGTAGCAAATTTATCATTCTGTTTTCTCTCTTTTTAGCTTGTGCATATCAACGTTTTTAGATAAACTATCCGTACGTCCCCTGTCATATTTGATTTTATAGAAATTATTTCATATTTGTTTGTCACCACTTATGATAATTTATATTCTTTCACTTCCGGCAGGCAGTTCATCGCCCTTGTTTGTGTATTTCTTTCATTTTGTTTTTGCTTCAAAGAAAGCTATTTACAGACTTGTCCATCGAAAAACACTATTCGCTGCCGTGTATCGGTATCCTGCATCAGAGGTAGATATTCGACAGCTTGCGATAAGCCAATGTTAGCCTTTTAAGAACTTAGGAATACGTCCACTTTTAATTGATTCGGAGCGCAATGTTCTCCCCAGGATTCTTTCTGTCATTTTACCGATTTCCAAGATTTTATCAATATCCAAACCGGTATCAATACCCATTTCGTCCATCATCACGACCATATCTTCGATGGATACCAAGCCTACGATATTGGGGTCTTTGTAATAATAATCACCGGTACCTGACACGGGGGTTCTATCGACAAAATTGGCAGGTTGTCCACCAATTCCTCCCATCGTGGCTTCAAAATTAGTAACACCGGCTTGCAAAGCAGCTAATACATTTGCCAATCCCCAACCTCTCGTCGTGTGAAAATGAGCGATCTGTTTGTCCGGGTCGGCGACCTTATCCAGGAGCATTGAGAAGTATTTATACACTCTGTCAGGAGAAGCGGAGCCATCATGATCTGCATGTTCTACATCATCTGCCCCTATATCAAACCAGCGATTTGTGAAATCTATTGCATCCTCCATTTTGGTAGGTCCTTCAATGGGGCATCCCCAGATTGTGCTGACCGTACCGTTTATTTTGATACCGGCATCCTTTGCTTTTTTGATCCATTCTTCACTCATTGCCCAGTATTCCTTTAGGCTTAAGCCTGAATTTTTGTACTGATGAGATTCGCTTGTCGAGACCATTAGGAGAATACGATCCGGTCCATAACCTTCTTTTTTGGCTTCAATAGCACGCTCAATAGCACGCTCCCGGATGGTAACGGCAGTAAAAACCACATCATCGAGTTGATCTTTTACTTTCTTGCTGTTACGAATTTTTTTAAATACCTCATCGGCATCTTTAAATTGGGGCATCCCTTTTGGATTTCCAAAATTGGTTACCTCAATATGCTTTACACCAGCCAAAACTAATTGTTCCAACATCCACACCTTTGCATTGGTAGAAACAAATTGCTCTTCGTGTTGAAACCCATCTCTCACGGTAATGTCTCCGATAACTACTTTCTTAGGATAATTCATAGATGTTTATTTTTTTCTGCAAATATAGATTTTTTTTTCGTGTAGAAAAAGATATTTTTTGAAAAAATCTTCTATATATGCATTATTACGAAGGGGGAGATAATTTTTTCTAATCCTGGAC
>CAZLTF010000201.1:0-9078 GCA_964562195.1 uncultured Bacteroidales bacterium
TGGAATAATCACCGCTTTGAAAGGCTTCATAACCGACGGCTACATTTCCACTTCCCTCCTTGAGACCCATCAATGCACGTCCGCCTACGGCAATATTCAATTGTCCGGTGGAGTCATTTAGTAAACAATCCGTACCAAGAGCTATATTCCCAACACCTAAGGTAGTTGAGAACAAAGCTTTGTTTCCGATCGCAATATTATCATCGCCACCACCACCATAGGCTCCACCTTTATTATTAAATAATGTTGAATCCCCGATTGCGATATTTCTATAATCGGTTTCCGCATTAGCCATAGCGTCTATACCGATCGCTATTAAACTCTTTCCTGAAATATTTTTTTTCAAACTTCGGTTACCAATTGCAATATTGTGAAATCCACTTACATTATCCACTAAGGCTTCCGTCCCGATAGCAAGATTATCAGTACCGCTTTCGTTGTAAGCCAATGCTTTATAGCCAACAGCAATATTGTTAGATGCTTTATTCAGGGAGAGTGCATTACTACCGAGTGCGACATTATAGCTGCCGGCATCATTCATTGCAGATGCATTATAACCGATTGCTACATTCTCTACCCCACAAGTATCCATTCGCAAAGCATACATTCCGACAGCAACGTTTTTCGAACCGGTTTTCATGTTATGCATAGAACGACTTCCGATTGCCGTATTTCTTTCGCCGTTGGTATTGAAATATAAAGCTCTTTCGCCGACGGCGGTATTAAAAACTGCCGTATCATTGCGATACAAAGCCGAATAACCGATTGCCGTATTGGCGTTTCCGCTTTTGTTGTAGTATAATGCTTCTGTACCCATTGCCACATTTTGCAGACCGCCGATATTGGAGTACATTGCCTGATAACCGGCAGCCGTATTTTCCTCACCTATGGTGTCCGAATAAAGCGTTTGAAAACCAATGGCTACGGTATATTTGGGGGCTTTGCCCGAATATAAAGATTGGTAACCCAAAGCAACGTTACGATAACCGGTTTGACTACTATACATTGCCATTGTACCGAAGGCTGAATTTCTGCTTCCGGTCGTTTGATTGTAAAGACTTTTGTAACCCAAAGCTTCATTTTCATTACCGCCGGTATTGGAAGAAAGAGATGCGAATCCGATACCGGTATTGAAATTTCCTGTGGTATTGTCATACAATGAATTAGCTCCAACTGCCGTATTTTCCGCTCCGGTGATATTTGTTGACAACGAAGTCGTACCGATTGCCGTATTATCGTGTCCTGTGGTATTGTCATGCAATGAAAAATAGCCGGCGGCAAGATTATTATTGCCACTGGTGTTCATCCTTAATGTCAATCCTCCAAGACCTGTATTATTATTTCCCGAAGTATTTGAAAATAGTGCTTGATACCCCATAGCGAGATTATCATGTCCGTCAATATTTGCATTTAATGAAGCAACACCCACTGCGGTATTATGTATTCCGCTTGTGTTTGCTTTGCCTGTATAATCGCCGACAAAAACATTTTCATTGTCCGTATAATCATCATTCAGACCGGCTTCATATCCGAGAAAGACAGAATGTCCGGTATTTTGCACTTCCAGTCTGCCTTTGTCCATTATTAAATATTCCGTACCGGCAATATCAAAACGAATCTTGTCTTCGTCAAAATTTTCTTCGACTTGAATTTTAGTATCGCTATCGTCGTCCGAGATATTATCGAAAGAACTGATTTCACGCAATATTTTCCAACTACCCCCCGAACAATAATAGACAACTTCGTCCGAAATATCATAAATCAATAAACCGTCTGACGGATTGGTGATTGCCAAACGTTGCGGTCCGGTCATTCGTGGAATTAGCAGACCTCCCGTAGTAGATTTTACATCCAACATTGCCGAAGGATCCGGCTGACTCCCATCGGTATTAATAGCTACTTGAGCATTCATAAGATTTACAGATAAAATGCAAATCACAGTAAGTAAAATTGAAATCTTTTTCATAATGTATTATAATTTTATTGTTTTTGAATAGGTGAAAAATTCTGAAATTATTTTTATTATCACACGTTTATGTTTGTCCGTAAGATTAATCTTCTCATAATTGCTTTCCTTTATTTCGCGATATGCGATCAAAGATTCATCTTCCGGTTTTTGCACTAAGAATATTCCTCTGTGAATGATAAAAGGAGTAATAAAATAGACATTGTCTTTCACAGCATATACCAATACGGATTTTTCATCGGTCACTTTATTCAAATGATTAGTGTTCATATTTTTTACTTTAAAAACATTGGCAAAAGTAATCTGTCTTGCCCCCTTAAACCTAATAAAACAGGTTGCAATCAGGTTGTTAATATTCTTAAAACAGGTTGCAATCAGGTTGCAATAAAGAAGTTATTACGTTCTTTATCAGTTTGTTATAAATATTTTTATGGTTGTAAAAAATATCTCTCTTCAATGGTGTTTTTTTGTACTTTTATTCAAAATTTCAACTATGAAAATACGTTATCTTCTGTTTTACGGATTTCTCAATTTGTTTTTTATGCAGCAATTGGTTTATGGCGAAGAAAAAATCATTGATAGTCTCCGCCAACAGTTGCAAAAAACCAGCATTGATAGTTTGCGTACGGAAATACATTTTCTTTTAGCGGAAAATTATCTGAATATAGATGTGGACAGCACTTTTGAACATTGCCAAAAAATAATTCTTTCAAGCGACTTCAATAATCCTACTATTCAAGTTGCCAAAGCTTATAATTTGCAAGCAATAGCAATGCTAACCAAAGGACACTATCGAAAAAGTATTTTTTATGCAAACAAAGCATTGAAAAATGTCTCATCATTACTCCAAAAAGCACCGGAAAATCCGGCTTACCGCTTGGCTTCCCTGCGATTTCACAATACCTTGGCAAATTCGTATTATTATTTATCCGATTATGCTTCGTCAATCGAAAATTACCAATATGCACTTCATATTGCAAGGACAATAAAGGACGAATATCGCACTTCTCTTTTATACAATAATATAGGAGCTTTGTATCAGGAATGGGGCGATAATGAATTGGCAATGAAATACCTCCAAGAGGGTCTATCCTTTGCCAAAAAAATTGACAACCAAGAATCAATAGCTTCTGCCTATGTGAATATCGGCAATACATTTAATGCCAACGAAGAGTATGATTCTGCCTTTTACTATTATCATAAATCTATTCCGCTTATTGAGAAGATGGATGAGCCGTTAACACTCTGTAATGTTTATATTAACCTTATTCCCATTTATTTAAACCGTTTTCAACTGCGAAAAGCGGAACAATTACTACAAAAAGTCCAACCCATCATAGAAGAAAACGGGTATTTACGGTATGCCATTTTTTTTCACACGATTTATGGAGATTTGGAAGAGGCAAAAGGGAATTTTGATGCGGAAATATCACATTTCTCAGAAGCTTTTAAGATTGCTCAAAAATTGGATGAAAAAAAGACCTTGCTTGACCTCAGCTATCAACTACATACAAAATATGCCCGTCAAAAAGAATATCAAAAAGCCTATGAATACAGTTTGCTTATGCAGCAATTGGACGATAGTATTTATTCTGAAAATACGACTCGAAAGATAAACGAATTAGAAGTTAAATTTGATGTCGAACGCAAAGAACTTCAAATCCGGAGTCTGAAAAAAGCACGTGAATATGATCGCAAACTCCGCTATCTATCTTTCTTTATCGTCCTCATTATCATATTATCTACCTCCCTGATTATCAGAACATACATCGTGAAAAGGAAGAAACAAAAAGCACTATTTCAAGTCGAACTAAAACTTCGTGAACAAGCACAAACATTAGCCGAAACAAAACTCCAAAAACAAGAATTGGAACAAGCAAAATTGCGGGATGATATTGACTTCAAAGCCAAGCAACTGACCGTACACGCCCTCAATATGATGCAAAAAAACAAAATGCTTCAAGAGCTTTTAAAATCCATACAAGAAGTTTCAAAACAGAAGGATAATACGAATCTCTCAAAAGAACTGAGTCGCCTCAAATTGCAAATCAAAAGAAGCATCAACGTAGATAAAGATTGGGACTTATTCAAATTGTATTTTGAACAAGTCAATCGAAATTTCTTTGAAAAATTAAAGGAAATTAATCCCGAATTAAACCAGAATGACTTTCGTCTTGCCGCCCTTATCAAACTCAAGTTGAACATCAAAGAATCAGCTTCCGTACTCAATCTTTCACCTTTGAGCATCAAAGGCTCACGACATCGTCTTCGCAAAAAATTGCATCTTGAAAGTAGAGATGATTTGATGGAATTTATTGGGAGAATTTAACGGACTTCCACAATGCCCAAAGCAAATTGCAGACCTATTAAGAGCACTGTACTATAATGATATATTGTGCTTGGGACAAAATACCAATTTGTTCGTTACGCTCGTGTTTGAAACATCCACCTCGAACTTGGCGTTTTCTCCCGAAACACTATCAAAAAAAATAGTTTCGTACCGGACACTATATATTCCCCCCTAATAAAAAATAAATAAAACTTCTATTCAAAATAGTATTACTTTTGCACTATAGTTTTTTGTTGTGAAAAAAATTAAGGTAATATTCGGTTTACTTGTTTTGTTGGTTTTTATGTACCGTATGTTTTATCAAGTCATTGTGGTGGTATATTTCAAAGTCAACCAAGAATATATTGCCAAGACGCTTTGTGTCAACCGGATGAATACAAACTCTTCGTGTCACGGAAGATGTCATCTCAAGAAACTTCTCAAGAAAACAGAATCTCCGGAAGATCAGCCTAATAATAACCCTTTGATTCCTCCCAATGCTACATCCAATAAAGATTTTAAAGTTTTTATACCCGATTATATTTCCTTGTCAAATCCGATAGTGAATCTCAGTCCCAAAAACATACCTTACGTTAACTTATATCAGTATCTCTTTATAAGTGATCTCTTGATTCCTCCCAAGAGACAAAACTACCTTTCATAATAGATTTTCTTCGATTTTATCCGCTTGGCTTACTCCATGTTGATATCTTTTTGTATGTCAATATGTGAGTGACGGTTATGCCTATTTAAGACATGGTGTACCTAAACGGATCGAGGAAAAACATTTCATTTTCAGGATTTCTACTATTTGCATTTCCATTATTTAAAATATGAATCAAAAGCATATTTGGGTTTTTGGGAAGTTCTCATTTTTATCAAAAAAATATAGTGTTGATGAAGTTGCGAGCTGATTTATTGAAATTAATAAAAGTTAGCAAAACTTCCCGAATACTAAGTTGAGGTATGCAAATCCGAAAAGGAATCTCAAAAAAAGATAATAAGTAATTTTGTCTGAAAAAACCATAATGGTGTTTTTAGCAGACATAGTTTGTTTAATAAATATTAGTATTATGAAAATATATAAAATAATTTTAATATTGTTTTTAATACTCACAATGTCAGTAGGATACGGACAATCTGACACTTTGGTATTAGAAGCATTTACCGTAAATGGAACAAAAGTAAAGATGGGAACAAAGCATTGTCTTCATGCCCAACGTTTTGATCTTGACACACCTCATGATGTAGGAGAGATATTCAAGAAAGAAGCGGGTTTTTCATTGGTAAAGCGAGGCAACTTTGCAGTCGAACCGGTATTGCGGGGTTTTAAATATGATCAACTCAATGTTCAAGTAGATGGAGGTATGCACATGGATAATGCTTGCCCCAACCGTATGGACCCTGTCACAGCACATATTATGCCGGAAGAAATCGAAAAAGTGGAGGTAATCAAAGGACCTTATAGCGTTCGTCACGGACAGAATGTAGGAGGAGTTATCAATCTGATTACCAAACATCCGGTCGTCACAAATCAATTTCAAGTAAAAGGAACCATTAATGCGACCTATCAAAGTAATGGTAACAATAAGGCTACCTCGGCAGATATCCGGCTGTCGTCCAAGAGGTTTGATGTGAGTATGTATGCCGGATGGAAGGATTTTGGCAATTACAAAAGTGGGGATGGAAATCCGATATGGTCTTCATTCAGAAATTATGATTATGCAGTCAAGGCAGGCTATAGTCCCAATGCAACAAATCGTTTTCAGATTACTTGGAGACAAGGATTCGGAAGGGATATTATGCATGCCGGGTTGCCTATGGATGCAGACAAAGACGATGGCTCTTCGATAGCTATAGACTATTACGGACAGAATATTAGCAATACTATTTTTTCGCTCAAAGCGAAAATATATGCGTCTTATGTAGATCATCTGATGTCCAACAGACTTCGTCCCAATAGTGGAATGATGTTAGGCATCACTCCTGTCACCTCGCAAACAATAGGCGGACGTATCGAAGCAGGAGTAAATCTCAACAGCAAAAACTCACTCTTTGCAGGCATAGACTTCAAACAGGTCAAAAAAGATGGTACCAAACACGTGGAAATATACAAAAAAAAGGTCGGAGACAGCATTATAGTATTTCCCAATCCTATGGAAAAAGATATCAAAGTATGGCAAAACTCCTATGTTAATGATCTGGGTTTCTTTGTGGAAGATCATAGTACCCTTTCGTCAAAACTTACTTGGACATTAGGAATGAGAGCCGATCTGATTTCTTCCGAAATTTTAGATCCTGCGGATAATTTCAAGGCATTGTATGAAGGAAGCATTGTTCCCGGGAAGGAGTTTAATGTGAGTGCCAATAGTATGTTCAATTACAAATTGAATGACAAATGCAGTCTGCAATGGGCAGTAGGGCGCGGTATGCGTACTGCCGATTTGCAGGAACGCTATATTGATTATTTCACCGTAGGTGCGGATGCGTTTCAATACGTAGGCAACCCCTATCTAAAACCGGAAGTGAATTATCAGACCGATTTGATCTTTCGCTACAACAGCGAATCATATGGATTTTACATAGATGGTTTTTATGCATATATGACGGACTATATCACGGCAAAAGTGGATACATCACTCCCTGCTCTCGGGTCTATGACGGAAATAATGTATGCCAAACGTTTTGTAAATATCGATAAGGCAACGAAATACGGATTGGAAGCCGGTATGCAGGTGGTTCCTGTGAAGAATCTGACTTGTGAAGCAAATTTGGCATATACATATGCACAAAATTTGGATATGGACGAACCTTTGCCTGAAATACCACCTCTGATGGTCAATACATCGATCTCATATCAATATAAATCATTGAAAACCAGCCTATCGGCACGTATTGCTTCTAAGCAAGACCGTATCTCTTCGAGTTTCAAAGAGAGTGAAACGCCCGGTTTTAAAGTCATTGATTTTCATTTTACGTATGACATCTCGAAGCATCTCCGCTTGCATACCTCCATCACCAATCTTCTGAATGAAAATTATTATGAACACCTTAGTCGTTCATACAAAAATTGGGGTGACAACAGTGGAATGGCTTATTATGAGCCGGGGCGCAGCTTCAATGTAAGTTTACGTATAATGTTTTAGCCATTTTTATATGAGTATAGTCAAAGAAAAGGCGATTTTCATAAAAAGTTTATTTTGGATGAGATATATTTTTTGGTGATGCCTTTGTATCAGCCAATTAAGGAAAATAGAAATATCGCCAAAAGAGATTTTTGGAATTTGTTTGTTTTCTGACTGGACTCATATTGAAATATACTTTTGAAAACTCGCCCTCCGGGGTGAGTTTTTATTTGGATTTTTGTTGCTGCAAATGATTCATTACTTCATCAAATGCAATGCGAAACCAAACCGTATATTTTTGGGGATTTTGTTTTATATCTTGCTTTATATCTTCCATTGCCATAAATTTCCAATCATTAACTTCTTCCTTGTTGATATTCGGTTTTTCTTCATATTTTCCAAAAAACACATGGTCAAATTCATGTTCAATCAATCCCTCTCCCACCTCATCGGAGTAGTAGGTGAAAGAAAATTTTTCTTCGACCGGAGTGTCAAACCCCATTTCTTCTACCAACCTACGATGTGCGGCTTTTAGGGTAGTTTCTCCTTCACGGGGATGACTACAGCAGGTATTCGTCCATTGTCCGGGAGAATGATATTTGCTTAAAGCTCTTTGTTGAAGCATCAATTCACCATTGGTGTTGAAGATAAAAATTGAAAATGCCCGGTGCATAAGTCCTTTAAGATGAGCTTCCATTTTTTCCATTGTCCCTATCGCTTGATCTTTCTCATCTACCAGAATGACTTTTTCCATAACTATAAAAATTTCGGCAAAGGTAAAAACTTTCTGATTCACACACATAGAATTTATAATTTTGCAATTAAGAATAAGTAGTCCGATCTATCGCGGTGGAGCAATGCTTCAATGAGGAAAGTCGGGACAACATAGAGCGCCACGCTTCCTAACAGGAAGGCTTCGGGAAACCGGAGACAGCAAGTGCCACAGAAAATATACCGCCCTGAGTCTTGACGAGGGGTAAGGGTGAAAACGTAAGGTAAGAGCTTACGCTTTGCGATGGTGACATCGCAAAAGGGTAAACCTCGTGGGTTGAAAGGCCAAATAGGTTAAGGATTTTGGGCTGCTCGTCCAAGTGCACTCCGGTGCTGCCTTAATGGGTAGGCTGCTTGAGCTTGCGGGTGACTGCAAGCCTAGATAAATGATAGATTGCTGATGGTTGTCAGTAACAGAATCCCGCTTACAGGACTGCTTGTTCTTTTTTGTTAAAAAATGATATTGTTTTGATGAAAAAACATCCGATAAAGACACTGATTGAAAAAGGAGAAAGCCAATATCTTGATTTTAAATTTGAGATATCAGACGCAATAAAAATGGCTCGCTCCTTCGTGGCTTTTGCCAATACCGGAGGAGGAACACTCTTGATAGGGGTAAAAGATAACGGAACAATTGCCGGAATCGGCTCCGAAGAGGAAAAATTTATGGCAAATAAGGCAGCACGACAATTCTCTTCTCCCTATGTCGAATTTTTCTCCAAAGAATGGATCGTGGATGGGAAAAAAATATTGGAAATAAAAATTCCCGAAAGCAAACAAAAACCTCATTCGGTATTTGAAGACAATGCAAAAAAAATCGCATATATCAGGGATAAAGACAATAATATTGTGGCAGATATCGTATGGGTGAGAATGCAAGAAAAGAA
>CAZLTF010000202.1:0-9801 GCA_964562195.1 uncultured Bacteroidales bacterium
AGGTTATTTACAATAGTATTAATTGGATTCTGCCAATTAATATTATTGTATTATTTTTATATTTCCGCGAAGTAGTCGATTTTTTAGAAAATGGTGATTTTAAATGTTTTAGATTTAGAGCAAGAACACACACAAATAATACTTCAAAAAGAAGTATTATTTATAAGAATATATAAACGTTTAGCTTGTTTTGGCATTTCGACTTCGCTGAACACATCGCAGTATATCCACCTCAAATTTAGTGTTTTATCCCAAACACTACGTAATAAAATTTTTTTATCTTTGCCTCAAAAAAAATATTATGAATTATCACTCTCTACCATTTATCTTATTATTCACAATAATTTGTTCTATTTCGGGTCTGCTGAAAAACTAACAATACACACATATACTGTTGATAATTAGCTAAATATGTTGATAACTATTAGATATAAATGGGGTATAGATGCAATATTTTCTTTAATTTAGCCGAATAAAGTTTGCATTTTATGATACGATACACCTCTACCCAACAATTGACAATAGAAGGCTTCGAAACGCCGTTTGAGAACAGCTTATCCCCTGAGAATAGGTGGGTTAAGTTAGCAAAGGTAGTACCATGGGATAGATTCGCAAACATTTATATGAAAAAGATGAGAATAGATTTTGGGCGACCTGGCATTTCTCCAAGGATGGTACTAGGAGCATTGATTATTAAGCATATGGAAAAACTGGATGACCGAAGTGTTATACAACATATTCAGGAGAATGTCTATATGCAGTACTTCGTAGGTTTAACAAGTTTTACAGAAGACCCCATATTTAATCCTTCTTTGTTTGTTAAGATAAGAAAACGAATAGGGTTACGAGAATTTGAAGAACTCAACAAAATATTGTTACAAAGCATAAGTGAGAAAGAGGATAAGAAACATATCAAAAGATACGATAAGAATACTAATTCAACTAAACCGCAAAATAAAGCGAAACAAGCTAACTCACAATCGAAAGAGAATACAAAAGAGCAAGCCCTAAGGATTCCCAATAAAGGTAAGCTACAAATGGATGCTACTGTTGCAGATCAAAATATTAAATAGGGTTTGCTGAAAATACGATATGAGTGTCATTGTTGTTGATCATTTAAATAAAAAATATAAAATACCGGTACACCTCAGAGTAGTCCCTCCAAACGGAGATAATGAAAATATATCGATAAAATCAAAAAAAGAATTATCATGCTTCCCCAATCCGTTTTCAAAAGACATAACTATTTCATTTCTTCAAGAAAAATCTCGAAAAACAGAAATTGCAATTTTTGATATACAAGGAAGAATGATTAGAAATATCGTAATAAATAATTTAAAACCCGGACATCAAAAGTATATTTGGGATGGGAAAAAGAATATGAGGAAAGAGGTTATTGATGGAATATATTATATTTCCTTAACGATGGGCAATATCAATTATATTAAAAAAATCGTAAAAATATAGTTACTGATTGCTGTTTTGCAACTTGTTTACATTTTTATTTGTCTATTTTAAAATATTTGTTTTATGAAAAAAATTTATCTAATCATCATTCTTATTCTTTCTATTACTGTTCAGGCACAAAAGTCTGCCTTTAAGGAGTACGACAAACACAATAGGATACAACAACAAGATCGTATTTTCTTGTCCAAATTGCCCTCGTTGCATCTCCCCCCCGATTATTATGAGAATAAGGATGTTTTTCCGGTAACGGTCGATAATTCCGAACAAAGTTGTTGGAGACCTGTTTTTGCTCAAGTGGATTATGAGTGTGGGCAAGCATCCGGTATCGGTCTGGCATACACTTATGAAATAAACCGGTTGAGAGGATTGCCTTCCAATGTTTCTGCAAATCAATATCCGCCCCATTATGCTTGGAATTGGGGAAATGGCGGAGAAGGATGGTATGGAGTGAGTTATTTTCACTCTTTTGAGATGCTAAAATTCGGGGGTGTCCCCAATGTTTCGACTTATGGAGGAATGTATATCGGCGATGAAGAATATCGGGTAAAACACTGGATGACAGGCTATGACAATTACTATCAAGCAATGCAAAACCGCATCAATGAAGTGTATAAGATAGACCTGTCAACTGCAGAAGGGATAGCAACTTTGAAAGCTTGGATCTATGATCATACGAATGGGTCGGAGATAGGCGGGGTAGCCAATTTTTATGCCAATGCACCATGGGACCTAAAAGTGCTGCCCGTTGGTACACCCGAAGCAGGCAAACATCTTATCATCGAATGGGGAGGAGCAAATCATGGGATGACAATTTGTGCTTATCACGATTCTATCTGTTGGGATTACAACGAAGATGGACAATATACCAATGATATTGACATCAATGGAGACGGAGAGGTTGATGTAAAAGATTGGGAAATAGGAGGTTTCAAATTTGCCAACACCTATAGCGGAGGTCCCGGATTCGGAGACAATGGATTTTGCTATATGACCTACAAATCCTGTGCCGACCCACCCGAAAATGGTGGTATATGGGATAATGCCGTTCATGTGCTTTTTGCCAAAGAACAAATGCAACCATTGCTAACGGCAAAAATTAAACTTACCGGCAACAATCGTGGCAGCGTACGCGTCAGAATGGGATATTCTTTGGATGAAAATCCCGAATTTGTAATGCAGTTTCCTATTTTCAATTTTCAAGGAGGAAACAATTATTTTCAAGGAGGAACGGAAGA
Organism: uncultured Bacteroidales bacterium; assembly: GCA_964562195.1. Classification (GTDB taxonomy): domain Bacteria; phylum Bacteroidota; class Bacteroidia; order Bacteroidales; family S143-32; genus S143-32. The sequence continues at coordinate 2,703 of CAZLTF010000202.1, forward strand.
AGAAGATAAAACCATTGAATTGGGTCTGGATATCACTCCTTTCCTCAATATGATTCCAAGTGGAACCAATGCAAATTTTTTCCTGCTTGTCGATGAAAATGATCCAAATGGCAATAATAACGGCTTGGTAAACAATTTCTCAATCATTGATTATACCGATGGTATAAATGAAATCAGCTGTACTCAAACAAATGTACCTATGGTGAATAACGGAACCCTGATATTATCCATAAATCATACGGTAAATTATAATAATACTTTAAATATTGTCACGGATGAAATGGACAATGGAACCATCTATCAAGCCTATGAATTTCAGATAGATGCAGATGGAGGAGTACCTCCTTACTATTTTGATTTTGACAAAAACTATGAACTGACAGAACAAGCAGAAGAGTTTCCCTCTATTGATGAAGAAAACATCACACCCGGTAATCCAAACAATGGATTTGTATATCATACGTTGGGGTTTGATTTTCCATTTTATGGTAAAACTTTTGACGAAGTCCGTGTAAGTGTAGATGGATTTCTCTACTTTGAAGATTTGTTTTCTTGGCCCTACAGCATATATGATTTTTTCAATTTTTCCAAAAATACGATTATTGCTCCGTTTATGTCCGATTTATATCTCAATGAAAATGATGGGATTTGGTATCAAGGGAATGATACCTCTGCATTTTTCAGGTGGAAAGCTTCTATAGAATCATCCGGAACATCCGATCTGAATTTTGCAATAGGACTGTTTCAAAGTGGAAGAATTAACCTCTATTATGGAAACAATACATATCCGCCGGTAGAGTGGATATCGGGAGTATCTTCGGGAGACAATGTTTTTTATCAGCTCACGGATGTTAATAGTAGTCCCGCTTTGCCAACGAATATTATGTTTACGTTTGATAATCAAAATATCAATGATTTTTTACAAATAAGTCCCGATGGAATAGTCTCCGGCACCCCACTGGTTCCCTATGAGAACATTCCTGTCAAAATACGCGTCAGGGATGCTAACAATTTCTATTTCAATAAATTGCTATCATTTTCGACAGATGAATCTGCCTATGTGTTGATACAAGAGTATTCGGCAGTCAACACCAATGGCTCTTCAACCTTGCAATGCGGAGACACCGTTTCTATTTCGATAAATCTCAAAAATATCGGCACTTTGTCTGTTGAAGGATTGAATATGACCATATCCGAAAATGACCAATACCTTGTCTTGATTGACAGCACCGCATCTCTGGGATCTTTTGCTGTTGGCGAAACAAAGATTTTTGAAAATGAATTTACATTTGTCATCGGCGAAACCACCCCTAATAACTATCCGGTTCATCTACAAACAGAAATTTCGGATGGAATATCCGTCGAATGGAATGATGAAATGATCTTCACCGGATATGCGCCTGTGATTATCGGCACCGCTTTGAGCGTGGAAGACGGTGAAAATGGACACCTTGACCCCGGAGAAACAACAAATATTGTACTTCATGTGAAAAATACAGGAGGTGTCGCCTTAGATGACATTTCGGTAGAATGCTCTTCATCCGATCCGTTTATCACGATAAATGAAGGAACAGCCTTGATCAATACATTGTCTCCCAATGAAACAACAACCGTGACTTTCAATATTACAGTAGATGAAGATGCTCCGCTAGGAAGTCTATCATCCTATAATTTTACGTTTGTAGCAGATCCAAGTTATGAAAATAACACTACGTTGGGTCTATTGATAGGATTTGTTTTTGAAGGTTTTGAAACCGGCAACTTTTCTTCTCTTCCGTGGACAAGTGACGGAGACGCTCTATGGACCGTGAAAAACGGAGGCGGTTATGAAGGGGATTATTTTGCCGAATCCGGTGATATTTCAGACAGTCAGGAATCAAATCTGGAACTTCATACTTGTTTTATTTCAGAAGGTCAGATCGCTTTTGCCCACAGGGTTTCATCTGAACAAAATTATGATTTCCTGTCCTTTTCTTTGGATGGAATTGAAAAAGCCTCTTGGTCAGGAAAAACCAGCTGGGAATTGTATTCCTGCCCTGTTAGTGCCGGTGTTCATACATTAAAATGGTCTTATACCAAAGACTATTCTATTTCGCACGGAACGGACAACGCCGCCATTGACTCAATCACTTTTCCTCCGATAGGAGATATCAACCCACAAATGGCTTTTGACCCGGGACTTATCCAAGATTCTCTCTTGCCCAACATTTTGCACAATGATACAATACTGGTTCAAAATACAGGTAATTTCCCCTTGTTTTTTGATATTGAATGTGTAGATGAACAAAACAACCCTATCGATTGGTTGGTGACAAATCAAAATACTGGTTCCCTGAATGCTGGCGACAGTCAACAAATTATTTTGACCATCAACACAAGTGGAATGAATAATGGTGATTATCAAGCGATTGTAAGATTTACCGACCATACAGCCCAGACCCACGACATCCCAATATCTCTCAATGTCGATATTCTCAATGCCATTCAAAAACCGGAAACTGCCCGCATAAAAATCTTTCCTAATCCTTTCACAAATTCCATCAACATCGGGATAGAATTGAAACAGTCTTCAAATGTACAATACCGGATTTTTGATGTACAGGGTAAATTATTGAAGTATGAAAATCTTGGCAGATTATCAGGTGGTAGTCATACCATTTCTTGGAACGGTCAAATACATAATGTAGATGTACGCAAAGGAATTTACTATATTTCCATATCAACAAAAGACACATATGAAGTCCTGAAAATTATCAAAATGTAGTCTTTCCTCTAATTATTTAGTGCTTTCTCTGCTAACAACAGTATAGCTTCATCTCTGTTTAAATAGTATTTTTGCATCAATGTGTTGATTTCTTTGATACTGTCTCTACTGATCTTATCTTTGGCTTTCAATAGCAGGCGTGCATCTTTGTATTTTTCATTCGTAGTATCATTCACAAGATAGAGTGCACTGATAGTGAGCATACTATCAATACTAATATTTCTTTTTTCTGCTTTTGTTTTTATCAAATTGAACCATTGGGGAGTCTGTTTTATCTTCTTTTTTACATCCGTCAATATATCGTACTTCAAAAATTCATTTTTCAAATCCTTTTTGTAGAGATAATCAATATCATAATTAAGTTGTTTTTGAAGAGGAATTTTATGAATCATAGATTTTTCTAAAATATCATTAAACCATTGTTCATAGCCGAAAATATTATTTTCATACATAATCCGCTTACGATAATAATCCGGATATTTTGCGTAGAGAAAATATGCATTGCTTGTCCATCCCCAATCAAATTTATACAAATACCGGTTTGTTAACATCACAAAAATAACATCTTGTTTTTCAATTTCTTTTCTGAAATCCAATTCTTTGACTTTCGTCTCTTTAAAATATGAATCCGGTACGACTCGAGAGTTGAAATACCAAAAAGCTTCATTCTTATACAAATTTTTGGGAATTCGCGTATTGAAAATATTCCAATAGTAGCTATCCGAGATAGTTAGAACCATCGGTTTTAAAGAATCTGCCATTCTGCCAAAATGATAGACAGGATAAGCCAAATTTTGTTTCAAAGAAAGGGATATCAGGAGATTGAGAGTTTTGCCTATGTCAAAATCCGTACTTCTGGGAATCCGTGAAACTTCAATGGAATCAACAATGGGAAATGGGAATTTAATATTTCTCAGATTCTCGATATAATGCAATATAGAATCGGCTACCAAATAAGCCCCGTATTCACTCCAATGAATCCCGTACTGAGGATAAAGAGGATAAGAAACTTGGTCTTTTATCTCCCTGAAATAGGCATCAAAATCTATATATCTCACTTCATATTGCCGAATCTTTGAGATATATGTTTCATAATTGGATGGAGTTTGTCTGTGTCGAGAATAAGATTCAGGAAGATACTCAGGATAAGTGCTGACTTTATTTGGTTCGAGAACCAATATCAAATCAATGTTTTTCGTTTTCTTTAGATGCATCTGAAGAAATTTAAACATACGTATTCGCCTGTCTATGATGCTGTTACCAATATAATCTTCGCCCTTATACTCGCGTAAATAATCATATTCATACAGCCAGTTATTTTTTCCTATTATACTCCCGCTTGCGTGTGTCTTACCAAATAAACTAAATTCAATCTGATTCTTGGATCTTATCATAATCGGACGAAAACCGATATTGTCATTTAGATACTGGGTAAGACTGTCTTGAAATTTTCCACTCATCCAATTTGAAAATGTAAATTCCGGTTTGGGATTCGTTTTATAAGCCCCATTCAAACTCCGGACAGGAAAAATCGAAAAATACTGCTGCAAGGCAGGAAGCATAAGTATCACAAGGAGACTTATCCATATGATATGTTCAATATTTTTTGTGTTATTTCTCAAAATCTAAAATAAATAAATGGATTAAAACCGGATGATATTATATATGAAACACTTATGTATGACAATAAAACCGAAAAACTAAACATTGCTATCAATACCTTCACATTTTGTTGTTTTGCATACATCTGCTGTTGCCATTTTTCAATATTTCCAAACATTGCCCAAAAACCAAATATAGCAGCTACGATGAGCGTAGTATAAAACGGAGACTCAAAAAGCGAAAAGTCGGTTTGAAAATCGGTACTCAAAAGTTTTTTGAAAAAAAGCAATGCCTGTTTCATATTTTCAGCTCTGAAAATCACCCATCCGAAGATGGTAATGATGAAAGTGATAAGAATACTCGGATACTTCCCAATGATTTTATAAAAGTTCAATAAATAGATTCTGTCGGCAATCAAAAAAAGACCATGAAAAGCACCCCAAGCAATAAATGTCCAAGCAGCACCGTGCCATAGTCCGGAAATCAAAAACACCAACCATAAATTGAAATATAGTCTTATTGTTGAAACCCTGTTGCCTCCCAACGGAATATACAAATAATCCTTCATCCATCGCCCGAGTGTAATATGCCAGCGTTTCCAAAATTCAGTAATGCTACGACTAATATACGGATTGTCAAAATTTTCGGGAAAATCAAATCCAATCATCCTGCCAATACCAATAGCCATATCCGAATAGCCCGAAAAATCATAATAGATCTGAAAAGTGTAAGCCAAAATTCCGATCCATGCCTGAAAAGAATGAAGGCTATCTGCCGGAAGAGCAAAAACAAAATCTGCTTGTTCGCCAAGCGTGTTGGCAATAAGTACTTTTTTGGCAAGCCCGATACTAAACCTGAAAAAACCGGTAATTCGATTGTTTAGATTCTCATTTTCTTTGCGATCTTCGATTTGAGATGCTATCTCATTGAAGCGGACAATAGGACCTGCTATCAACTGTGGAAACATCAAAATATACAACGCAAAATCAGTCCATTTCTGCAAAGGATGATACACTTTTCGATATACATCTATCCCGTAGGTCATTTTTTGAAAAGTAAAAAAAGATATTCCGATCGGAAGAGCTACCGAAGTCCATCGTATCAATGGAATATTATATGTTGATAATAAGATATTTATATTTTCAACAAAAAAATTGGCATATTTAAAGTATGCCAATAGCCCGATATTCATAATGATGCTGAGACTCAGAAGCAATTGTTTGGTCTTGAGCGAAGAGGCAAGATGAATATATTTGACCAAATAAAAATCAATAAAGATACTGCCTACTACGATGAGAATAAAATCAGAAGCCCCCCAAGCATAAAATAATATGCTGAAAATCAGTATAATAAGATTCTTATACGAAGATTTTTTCGGTATAAAATATACGAATAAAAAAAGAGGTAAAAAGTAAAAAAGAAAAATACTACCGCTGAATACCATTCATAAACAAGATTAACAGATTACTTTTTTCTATACATTCCTGAGCAGTGTCTCAAGTTTCTCAAATTTCATCTGATAGTCTTTCATCGAACGAAGAATAATTTCATGGGCTTGTGCTTTGTCAAACACATCTGTGATTTCCACATCTCTCGGATTGCCGGGAAGATCTTTGTAGGTTAAAAAATAATGTTTGAGGCGTTCTACCACCATTTTTGGCAATTCGGAAATTTCATTAAATCCTTCATACATCACATCACCATAAAGCACGGCTACGATTTTATCATCCGATTCGTTGCCATCGATCATCCTAAATCCACCTAAGGGTTTGGCATTGACAAGAATGTCTCCGTGTGTTATTTCTTTCTCGGTCAAAATACAGATGTCTATCGGATCACCATCTCCTTTAATATCCTTTTTGCCTGTATTTTTCATACAAAATTCGGCTACGGTATCACCACTATAAGTTTGAGGAATAAATCCGTAAAGTGCAGGAATAACATTGGAATATTTCTGAGGACGATCTATCCGCAAATATCCGCTTTCTTTATCCACCTCATATTTTACCGTGTCTGTAGGCACCATCTCCACATAAGAATTGATAATTTCGGGTGCATCTTCGCCTATGCTCACACCATGCCATGGATGAGATTTGTATCGCAATCCCATCAATCTGCCGATAGGATCCATTAATCTGTTTGAAGCCATAATATTTACTATTGTTTTTCAACTGCAAAAGTAAATAAAATACCATTCTTGACCGCTTTTATTTTGCAAATATATTATGTATATAAGAAAACAGTCTTCATTCTTTCCGGTATATCACAAAGTTATTATCAAAAACAAATTATATTCATCTCATTATCAAAACATTATAAAATATATCCGTGAGATATTTATTTTTTCCAAAAAAGTTTAGTTTTTTCTTGATTATCTAATAAATAAATTTGTACTTTTGCAGCCCTTTTTAGAAGAAAAATATAAAGAATAGAACAATGGGTAAAAATACATTATTACAATTTGTTGAAGATCAGGTAGAAAGAAAAGAGTTCCCTGAATTTAAAGCGGGTGATACGATTACTGTCAGATATAAAATTAAAGAAGGCGAAAAAGAACGTATTCAAAATTTTAAAGGTGTTGTGATTCAAAGACGTGGTGAAAAAACAATCGAGACTTTCACCGTTCGCAAAATGTCAGGTAATATCGGTGTAGAGAGAATTTTCCCTCTTGCCTCTCCTTTCATTGATGATATTGAGATCAACAAAAGAGGTATTGTGCGTAGAGTCAGAATC
>CAZLTF010000203.1:0-2645 GCA_964562195.1 uncultured Bacteroidales bacterium
AGAAAAAGGCGGAAAACATCGCATTTTGCCAAATGAGAGTGTCAAGATAGAACTAATGGATGTCAATTGGCAGAAAATCTCCGGACTAAACCTCCAAACCAACGAATTTGGCTCTATTCAAGGTTCTTTTGTCGCTCCCAAAGCGGTATTGACCGGAAATATGACTATCAAAACCCCGTGGGGAAACCATTCTGTCAAGGTAGAGGAGTACAAAAGACCCAAATTTGAGATTGTTTTCAAAGAATTGGAAGGCAATTACAAATTGGGCGAAAAAGTAGAGGTCATGGGCGAGGTCAAAGCCTATGCCGGATATGCTATCGAGGGTGCGAAAGTGGAATATCGCGTCCAACGAAAAGTCTATTTCCCTTATCGTTACTTCTGTTTTTGGATGCCCTATCCGGTGGGTAATAATGTCGAAATCACACACGGAACTGTAGAAACAAATCAAGATGGAATCTTCAAAATTCCCTTTGAAGCCATTGAGGACAAAAGCTATAGCGACAATCTAAAACCTGCTTTCAATTATACGGTTTCGGTTACGGTAACGGATATTACGGGCGAAGTCCATCAAGATGAAAAGTCCGTAAAAATCGGTTCGGAAGCGATGATTTTGAAAAGCAATCTGACGGAAATCAATGATAAAGACAAACTTCAAAACATAAAAATCACTTCTACCAATTTGGATGGAATTTCACTCCCCTCATCCGGAAAAATTAAAATCTATCCTATAGAAAGAACTCAAAATCTATACCGCAAACGCCTTTGGTCGGCTCCCGACACCGTATTGCTGAGTAAGGAGGAATTTCGTAAAAACTTGCCTTATGATACCTATTGGAAAGATGATGATATTAGCAAATTCTCCAAAGGAGAAATCTTGAAAGAGCTTGATTTTCAGATAAAAAAGGATTCGTCTTTTAGTATTCAAGGCATTGACCAATGGAAATCCGGAATGTATTATATGCTCGTAGAAAGCCAAGATGCTTTCGGCAAAGATGTCAAATTGGAACAATATTTTACCCTCTTTTCGATGCAAGATAAAAAGACGGCTCGCAAAGAAATGTTTTTTACGCATTTTGACAAAACGAGTGTAGAGGTTGGCGATGAACTGAAATTTGTAGTAGGGACGGCTTGCAAAGACTTGAAACTGCATTATGAAATTTTATTTGATGGAAAAAGTATTCACGTTGAATCTATCAAGCTTTCCGACGAACAAAAAGAATTTCGTTTTCCTATAAAAGAAGGGATGCGAGGAGGTATAAGCCTGCGTTTGTTGGCTGTAAAATTCAACAGGGCATATCAAATTCACCAAAATATTGCTGTTCCTTGGAGTAATCGAAAATTGCATTTTGACTTTATGACTTTCCGGAATAAACTCTATCCGGGGCAAAAAGAAGAATGGCAAATCAAAATTAGCGGAGAGGACAAAGAGATATTTAGTGCCGAATTGTTGGCAAGTATGTATGATGCTTCTTTGGACGAATTTGCCAAAAATCAATGGAGTTTTAATTTAACCCGAAATTTTTATGGCGGTAGGTCTTTTGGCTTAGCCAATTTTTCGGCTTCCAGCTCAGTCTATTTTTCTTTGCTTGGCAGAACTTATGAAAGTTTCAAAATGCAATCTTACGATCAATTGAAATATATTCCGGTTCAGCGTGTTATGAACAGATATATGAAACGCGGTGGTGTGATGGATATGATGACGGTCGCTTCGGAAGCCGTGCCTATAATGGCAGAAAGTGAGGGTGTTGGAATCTCAAAAGATGAAAGCACTTTTGGGGAATCAAACGCAGCCGTAGAAATGGACAAGGGAGAAGATGAAAATAAGAAACCCAAATCCAAGCCCATCCAAATTCGTAAAAACTTCAACGAAACCGCCTTTTTCTTTCCGGATCTGAAAACGGATAAAGAAGGCAATGTGATATTGCGTTTTACGATGCCCGAAGCTTTGACACGCTGGCGACTTATGGGACTGGCACATACCAAAGATTTGAAGTATGGACAATTTGAAAAAGAGGTTATTACTCAGAAAGATTTGATGGTAGTACCCAATGAACCGCGTTTTTTTCGTCAGGGAGACAAAATGAAATTTGCCGCTAAGGTAGTGAGTATGACCGATCAAACATTGAAGGGAGATGTAGAGTTGCGTCTGTTTGATGCGATCTCAATGAAAGATGTCAGTGCGGAAATTATCAAGACTTCCCTCTCGCAAGATTTCAGCCTTCAAGCCAAAGGAAGTCAATCCTTTGAGTGGCAAATAGAAATACCGGAAGAGTATTCGATTTTGACTTATCGTGTCATAGCCGATGCAGGAGATTTTAGCGATGGTGAAGAGAAAGCCATTCCGGTGGTTAGCAATCGAATGATGGTTACGGAATCTATGCCCTTGCCAATTAATGCCAATGAAACCAAAGAGTTTGTCTTTGAGAAATTGCAAAATGGCGGACAAAGTTATAGCTTGAAAAACCACAAACTTACCTTAGAGTTTTCGAGCAATCCGGTTTGGTATGCGGTGCAAGCCATTCCTTATATTATGGAATACCCACACGCTTGCAATGAACAGATTTTCAGCCGCTACTATGCCAATGCCTTAGGAAGTCACATCAGCAATTCACACCCGAAAATCAAACGGGTTTTTGATGCGTGGA
>CAZLTF010000204.1:0-3739 GCA_964562195.1 uncultured Bacteroidales bacterium
ACCGGAACGGGCGGAGAAGGCGGGTGCAGAGAATATGAGGCTGTGGGTGACCCAGTCGGCAGCAGCTGCAAATTGCCAATCAAATGGAGTAAAGTGGGCTGTTTCGAAATCTTCCATTGTGGGAGCTTGGGCTGGTAGGGAGGAAGTGGATATTATCAAGGATAGAATCCAAAGAAGTAAATATCGATTTTTTTTCATAATTGTAATTTTTTTAATAAGTAAATGTTTTATCCAATTGCAATTGCGTATTTTATTTTAAAGAGTCTTATTATCTGTAAAATGTTGTATTGACTAAAAAAGATAGATTAATCCGGCTCTGATACTTAGTGAGAATGGCTTTTGGTAGGATGCTGATTTTGTGTCGAAATATGAGGTTGTCGAGCTTCTGTATTCTGTTTCAATATTAAGGTTAATGTTTTGCAATACAGGATATTGCATTCCAATGCTTGTCAGTAGTTGCCAGTCGGATAAATATGTGACGGAAGATTTTTTTGTCATTTTCAAAATTCGTATTTCTTTTCCGTTGAGTACCGGAACAGGTTCGTATCCTCTGATTAAAAGTGAATACTCGGCTCCGGCTTTGAATGTAATAAAGAAGTTTGAAACGGGAAGTTTATATCCGATGGATATGGGCAAACGCAGATAAGAGTAGTGCGTGACGGGAGTCTTTTTTACCGAATGTTCGAGTGAGTCAAAGAGATTAACTTCGGATGTTACATATTCTCTCAGATACGTTTTGTTAACTTTATCGTATTTGTATATGATCGAATCGACTCGTAGTTCACTTCCTATTATTTCATTTTGCAGATAATTGATTTCATACAAGGATTCATCTCGGATGTTTTGGAAGTTAATTCCTGTTGTAATATATGCGCTATTCCATTTGTATCCAATATCGAAGCATAGACTCCATGCCTTTCGTTTGTCCGAATATGAATAATTACGGGCAAATATTTCTTTGGAGTAGTGGATTCCGTAAAAAAGGTGCTTCCAATGGTTTTCTTTCTTGCCGCCGATTTGTTCTCTGTCAAGACCAAACACATTTTTATTGTGAATAAACGGGGAATGAATATCAAGAGAGAAGATTTTCGTAGGTTTGGTAAGTAGCGTTTGTATCGAAAAGTCTGTTGTTTGCATACTATGATTCAAAATAGATGTGTATTGCCGGTTTTTTGTTTTTTTCTTGGTTTTTTGTTTGGTTTGGAGGTGATTGTTGTTATTGGCAATGATGTTGAGAGCCGGCTTGTGATTTTTCTTTGTTTCTTGTTTGCTTGCGGATGTTTTTGATTTGCTGTGTTGATTTGGAGCATAATTGCCGGAAATCAATTGCTTTGTAATAGATTTCGTATGTTTTCTAATGTTTTCTTTATCAGTGGTTTGTGTGTTGCCGGTGTATTTGCTTTTTAGCTCGCTACCAATTTTGTTTTTTGGATTGATAGTGAAATTCGTATCCTTTAGCAAAAGAATTAGCAAAGCGAAGAAAAGAACCGCAACGCTACCATACCCGATCTTTTTCCACCACAATCCTTTTGCGTGAGCATCCAGACCGGCTTCGATTCTATTCCACGTTTGAGGTGCCGGTTTATAGGTTGAGAATGAATTTATTGAAGTTTTTGTACTATGATTGTCCAAACCGGTGCTGATTCGTTCCCACAGGTCTTGTGCCGGTTTGTATTTTTCCGGTTCAAAAGACGTTGTATGTATATTGTTGTTTGTCATATTTATTATTTTAAACCGAGTTGCGCATCTTTAATATTTTTTCTCTCAGTCTTCTTTTTGCATGAAAAAGTTGCGAACGTGATGTGCTTTCCGAAATAGATAGAAAATCAGCGACCTCTTTGTGGGAATATCCCTCTATTTCAATCATTACAAAAATGGTTCTAAATCCATCCGGTAATTCAAAAACCGCTTTCTCAAGATAATCACTTTTGTAGTCATTGGGAATGCTTACCAGCAATTCAATATGTGATTCATCGAGAGGAACAAATAGCTTTTCTTTTTTTAAACGTTTAAGGGCGGTTCGAACTACGATCTTTTTTATCCATGCCCCGAGTGTTGATTCACCTCTGAATTTTTTTAGATTGAGAAATACTTTTAAAAAGGCCTCCTGTAAACTGTCATTGGCTATTTCGAAGTCGGACAAAATGCGATAGGATGTTGTAAACATAGCATCACAATATTTATCATACAAAACTTTTTGCATCTTCCGGTCATCCTCCAAACAGGCAGCTACAATCTCTTGTTCTGTGTAATGATTTTTTACAATTGTATTTTTGTTATCATTTTTCAAAAAAAACAGAGTTTACTTTAATTCAAAGAGCACGATAAAAGCAGAAATGTTGCATAACAGGTGTTTTTTTTCGCTGATTTATTTAATGATGAGTGTCTCTTTTTTATAATAAATCACAAAAAGTGTCTTAATGTGCACAAAATCAGACTTTAATGTAAGGTGAAAAATATTTAAAAAAAATATGGTTTATAATATAAACTTGTTTATCTTTGCAAAATATAGAATTAATAAAAATATCTTTGTTATGAATACACAAATGACACATCAAGAGAGTTTGGCAACGATTCAAAATATGATAGACAATGCCAAATCACGTTTTCAAGAAAATGGAGAATTATTTATCCTTTGGGGCTGGTTGGCGGTGATCACCTCAATGACGCACTTTGTATTGATTAAATTTGATTTTGTAAGTCCCGAATATGCTTGGGTTGTATGGATACTGATGGCGATTGTCGGCAATTTTTTTCAGTATCGTTTTTTGAAAAAGAAAGAATCCCGGCAAGCGTATAAAACCATTTTGGATATTGCTTTGTCTTCTTTGTGGATGGGGATTATGATTGTTTTTCTGTTTACGACCTTTTATGCATTTAGCGGACAGATTAACTGGAATATTGCCTATGGGTTTTATCTGGCGATGTTTGGTTTAGGTTCATTTGTTACGGGAGGAATGATAAAATTCAGACCTCTAATGACAGGTGGTTTTTTGTCCGTAGTGCTGGGTGGGTTTTCTGCCTTTGTGAATGTCGAATATATCCTACCTCTGATGGCTTTGGGTATTACGGTGAGTTATCTGATACCCGGATATATGCTCAAGAGGCAAAATGCAAAACTTCAGATGAACAATTATCTGATCATTGCCTTGTTTGCTCTCGGGTTATCTTTGACATCTTGCAGTACAAATAAAATTGTTAGCAATGATATTGCAAAAAACAAGGAATTTCGCAATAATATGGATTCTTGGATAGGTAAATCGATGGATGAGTTGCTCGCAGAGTGGGGGAAACCAAACAAGATAACGGAAGGAGAAAATGGAGAAAAATATCTTGTTTATTCCGTTTCGGAAACTCAATCGTGGTACACATGGACGGATGCCGGTGGTAATACATTTACCGTACCGCAAAATAATATCTCTATGGTGCGATTCATTTTTGACAACAACCGGAATTGTTATTCTTGGGATACGAATATTGATAAATCAAAATAAGCTAATTGTTTTGTTGATATACAATCGGTTGAATCATAAACTTTAGATATAGAAAACGATGTTAAAACCCTTGGATCCGCTGCTTCATTCTCAATTGAGATTAGCAATAATGTCTTTATTGATAGGCTTGGATAGTGCAGAGTTTAATTTTTTATTGAAAGAGACAGGTGCTTCAAAAGGCAACTTAAGTGTTCAACTCAAAAAACTGGAAAAAGCAAAATACATAGAAATTAAGAAGTCATTCC
>CAZLTF010000205.1:0-2053 GCA_964562195.1 uncultured Bacteroidales bacterium
TATATATAGTCCCATAATACCGAGATTTGCAAACAATAACCCACCGATAAAATAGATTGATACCATGACACTTGTCCATCCGGGGACAACTTCATCGGTTGCGAAGTATTTAAGCACAAGATAGAGTGCATAAAGTGCAGAGAGAAATGCCATGACGAAGCCGAACTTGATCGACATTCGAAGCGGCTTGTTTGATTGGGAGACGATATTGTCGATTGCAAGCTGAATAAGACGTTTGAAATTATAAGAGCTTTTTCCAATCTCCCGTTTTGCATGATCCACTTCAATATATGTGCGTTTGAATCCAAGCCATATCACAAAGAAAGTGTAGGGGTGATGCTGTTCAGTCAAGTTTTTAAAGGCATCCACTACTTTACGCGAGATAATACTAAAGTTTCCAATAGTAGGGTCAGTTTTGGAGTCGGCGAGATAATCATATACGGCGATGAAAGCTCTGGATGTCCATCGCTTTCGTCTACTGTCCTGACGTCCGATACGTTGTCCAAAGACAGCGTCATATCCTTCTTGTGCTTTGTTATAGAGCTTTATGATCTCCTCAGGTTGATCCTGCAGATCACAATCCATAACAACAGTCCAATCTCCTTGTGCATGATCCAGGCCTGCTGTAATAGCTTTGTGTTGTCCAAAGTTTCGGGCAAGATTGATTCCTTTGACACGACTATCTTGCCTTACAAGATCTTTGATAACTTCCCACGCATTATCAGGGCTTGAATCATTTACAAATATAATTTCAAAGTCTTCGGAAATTTGTTGTAGTGTATCTTTTAAGCGAGAATATAGATCAGGTAAGCTGTTTGCACAACCATAAACAGGTGAGACAACGGAGATCTTGGGCATTTTTAGCAGTCCTTCATGTATAGTATATGGTTTATTGGACAAATTATAGCACTATATAAGGCTTTTTTCGCTTGTGGGATGCAAAAAACATCAATTAAATAAAACTTGGAGGATGTCGTAAAAGTAAAATGAAAAATACCTTTACTTCATCATAATTGTTTTATGATTTATAAGAGTGTTTATTGGCTAAAGAGATGCAAGTTTCTCCCAAAATAAATTATCAAACAGTGTTTCATCGAATTTTAACTTTGGAGAGTAGAGAAAACTATTATTGTCTGATGTTTCAATAAGTGTTTTGTCGCTGACAATCATAATACTGTTCAGTAATATCAAGCATCCTTTTCTGAAGACTTCCTGAATAGCTTTTTCAATAGGAACATCTGTTTTGAGTATGGCTTGAGAAATGATTGTTCCGGCATCGACATTTTCATCAACATAATGACAAGTTGTACCTATATATTGACAATTCTGTTTATACGCATTTTCTATGGGCTCAGTTCCCATTTGTCCAGAAAATGCCGGCAATAAAGAATAATGTAGGTTAATCATCTTTCCTGAATATTTAGCCACAATCTCTTTATCAATGATTTTCGCCCATGTCGTAACAATAATATCAGGATTTAATTCTTCTAAGCTTCTTTTTAATGCCTCATTGTCATTTCGGTGATAGTTAATCACTTCAGCGGATATATGATTTTTTTTTCCAAAGTCTATTGAAGGGCAGTCACGATCGGCAATTACCGATAATCGAATCCCTTCCAAGATATTCATTTGCTGTGCAAGTTGCATAAATTTCATATTGCCTCCGGAACTGGAGGCAAGAAAACATATATGTAGCATGTATTGCCTTTTTGACTTAAAAATATTGTAAAATATATCCTAACGAAAATTGCTTAATAGAAAGATTGAAGTCTTAAGGTAAACAATTGACTGTTATCTAAGAGACAGGATCCAGTTTTCAATCTCTGCCTCCGGGAAATTAACAAGTGCTTTCTCATATACTGGATTTCCGTTACGGTCGAGTATCATCAGATAAGGTACTATTTCTCGGTTGTATCCAGTCATATCCCGGATAAAAGCAAACATTTTTCCTGTATTGGCTTTAGGGATCGTAATGTATTGCTGCCTGCCTGCATTGCTTAATGTTCCATAGCTCTCAAGTGCGATCACAACAACATCATCGGGATACTTTGCC
>CAZLTF010000206.1:0-1543 GCA_964562195.1 uncultured Bacteroidales bacterium
TCAGAGTAAGTCCCTGCAACATAAGTCCATTTGTTAAGTTCAATTGAAGGACCTTCGATTTTGTCCGAAGTTGTAGAGCCGTTTCGCAACCAAAATTCCCAGTGATCATCATTGGAAGCATAAAACATATAACCTGTCGTAGATGTCCGGGAGGTAATGATAGATCTCTGCGTTCCTTGATCTCCATCTACTTTTGCCCAAAACATTATCGTGAAAGAAGGTGGATTGAGAGTAGAGTCATAAGGTACGTAAACATATTCTCCTCCGTCAAAATCCAATGTGTTACCCGGAAAGTTGTCTTGTGAGATTCCCCAAATCGAAATTTGTAATAAACTAAAAAGAATAATTTTTTTCATAGTATCGCCTTTTTGCATGTTTAGAAATGCAAAGATATACAAAAAAAATGAGTCAATGCAAATAAATAGGTATGACATTTGGTATGACACGTCTATAAAATGTAGTATATCAATATTATAGAAATGAAATTCTGATAGTTTTATGTGAAAATATTGTGTTCTTCTATGCTTTTTTACCTTTTTTTACCTCGTAAAATGAACCTTTTTACTACCGGTTCGAGGATTTTACTCTGATTATTTATCAAGAATGCATAACTCATTTTATTATCCATTTTGAAAATTGAACTTGATACTTGTTGCCATTTACAATGACTATTCAATTGCTTTTTGAATAAATAAATATTTTTTGAAATTTTTCATGTTGGAATATTTTGTTTCTTTGCACTCGGTTTGAGCTAATCTCAGAAGCTCATTTTCGTAAATAATTGTTGTAGAAAGATATTAGAATTATGAATAAGTTAGAATTATTTCAAAAATTTTTGATCACACAAGAAGAACAAATTCAAATTGAAGATTTTTTATTAAATTCAATCCTTATCTTGATTTTTGCTCTTATATTGGAGTTTACATACAAAAAGTGTGGAAAAACCATTTCCAACCGTAAGATGTTTTCCAATAGCTTTCTGCTGATAATGTTTACGACGATGCTCATCATCTCTATTGTCAAATCTTCGCTCGCCTTATCCTTAGGTCTTGTAGGTGCTTTGTCGATTGTTCGTTTTCGTACGGCGATTAAAGAGCCGGAAGAACTGGCTTATCTGTTTTTTTCTATTTCGGTCGGTCTGGGACTGGGAGCAAATTTTCGACTTATCACCTTTGTTGCCTTTCTGATTATGATTGCGATTATGTGGTTGCGTCATTTGACTTCTTCCGATCTACGGGGACACAATCTATATTTTACCCTAAGCGGAAAACCCGCTGAACTTTCTCTGTCAAAGCTTAATGAAATAGTGAAACAAAATTTCAAACAATTTGATATAAAACGGTATGATGAAAACGAGGAATTGATTGAAGTAAGTTATTTGGTTGATACAGACGATGTTGGCAAAATGGAATCTTGCAAAAATCAATTGCAAAGTATTTCACCCAATATCCGTATTTCCTTTGTTGATAGTAAAAACTTCTAAGTTGTCGTATGAAAGATTATGAAATCTTACGAAAAAATCGATTCGAACGAAAATTTGTAA
>CAZLTF010000207.1:0-6947 GCA_964562195.1 uncultured Bacteroidales bacterium
TAAAGAGGTGAATCTTGAAAATGGAAGCGGCAGTACAGCTCTTTTCAAAAGAAACCGTATTGAAATAATCGGTGCTACTTTTGAGACTTTGTCTGCCGATGAGTTGGCAAAATTGGATTTAGACAACGGATTTAGAATAAAAAACATTAAAAACGGGATTTTGAAAAGCGCCGGTATTCGAGAAGGATTTATCATCACGGAAGTAAACAATCATCCGGTTCGATCTTTGGACGAATTACAAGAATTGATTCGAAACAACAGAGGAGGAATTTTGATCGAAGGAATGTACGAAAACGGACGAAGAGCCTATTATGGTTTTGGACTATAATTTTGAAATTTTCACCATCACAATAGAACGGTTTTTATCATTTGAAAAAAAGGACTGTTTTTGGCAGTCCTTTTCTTTTTTGAGGTTATTAACAGTTTTTTAGTATCTCAAAGAAAAAGAACAAAAACAAGATTGCGCCCAAAAATTAAATCATATTGACTGAAACACAATAAGTTATACGCATTTCACTATATTTATCACATCCTACTCCATTTTTTGTTTTCTCAAAACAAGCAAAGAAGTAAACAAAATATTGTTAATTACTCTTGTCTTCTCCATTTTTTACTATTTTATTATAATCTATTTTTGTGGAAGTAAAATCCCAAAAAATATGTTTATGCATAAATTAGTATTTTTATTGTTGGTTTCGCTCCTGATAAGTTATGAATCAGTAAACGGACAATCTTCGGAAACGCACAAATGGTATGTAAATGGAAATGGAGGTATCGTACAAGAATATAGCGATATTCAAGAAGAAGATAATCCGGCGTTGAAATTTGAAAACGAAACGAAAATTGCCTATGGTATTCGCTTGGCTCGCTATGTAAGTCCGGTTTATGCTGTTCATTTGCAATATGTCATGGGTACAATGAGAGGTATGAGGATGAAACGGGATCTTCAATTTACAAATAGCTTTCAAAATATCCAGTTGGGAGCTACCGCCAATCTTAGCAGGCTTATGTTTGGTGAGAACTTAGATCGAAAATTTGTGATTTACGGCTTGACCGGAATAAGTCTGGTAATGTTTCAAACTACTGCCAAAAATATTTCGACAGGTCATTATGTAGATGCACACGGCAATCCTTCCGATAAAGAAAAAAGTTTTAGTACCGGATTAGGATTTCCGATCGGTTTTGGTCTTTCCTACAATTTTGCCAATAATTTTTCTGTCAATATGGAGACAAGCCTCAATCTGATGGATACCGATGAGATGGATGGATTTATGTCAGGCAATAAAAATGATGCTTATTATTATACCAATCTAAGCCTTACCTACAATTTTGGCGACAGACCTATCAAAGCACGTGAGATACAAGAACCTTCAAATATACAAGAAAAGATAATTGCGACAACTGAGTCGGTAGATGATGAATTTATTGATAACTCTATCAATCTTGAATATTCATTTCCTGACCAAATCGTATCGGGCGAAGAGTTTGAATTTCAATGCAAAATTAACAAAAACGCATTAACAGGCAAAGCCGAATTGATGCAAATATTCCCTATCGGTCTAAACCTTCTTGATACGGTCTATGATGCTGCCGACAGATATGAATTTCAAAACTATATTCTTAAGGTGTATTGGGATGATATGTCCAACGACTCCACTATCACGATTAATTATCATGCAAAACTTGATGATGTCTTTGGATATTTGCCGGTTACCAGCGTACTCTACATCGACAAAACCGGAAAGGAATACACCTTCGACACAAATATATTTATTGAAAAAGAAGGCTCACAAGAAATCGCAAATGCAGAAGAATCCAACGAGATTGTCAATAATCCGGAACTCAATGAGAAGGATGCTCAGGAAAATGAAAACTCGATTGCAAACGAAGAGACTACTGCTACCGCAGAAATAACAGACACAACTACTTCGGGGATAATGACCGGAGAGATTGCTGCAACAGAAGAACAAGAAGTGACCAATCTTGAAGAAAATGAGCTTACTCAGGAAGTCCCACAAACAGGTGAGATAGACTATGGTACAATAGCCGAAACAGATGAAGAGGAATCAGTGACAGAAGCCAATGAAACTCAAAGTACCGGCAACATTGCCCAAACCATGAATCATGGCAACATTGAATACCGCGTACAAATCAGAGCTTCTTACAAAAAAGCTTGTTCTCTGACAGCCCTTTCTAAGAAATATGATATTTCCGAACCAATACAAGAAGACTATGTAGGCAGATGGTACAGATATTCTATTGGCTCTTTCAATACTCTTACGGAAGCCAAACAATATCGAAAACAGGCAATACATCAATACGGGGTTTTGGATGCATTTGTCGTGGCGTTCAGAGATGGTGTAAGACTCAACTCCATCAGTGAATTGAAAGAATTATCTTCATCCGTCCACAGTCCGAATACGACCTACAACGAATCGGGAAGAGTATATCGTGTTCAAATATTAGCACTTCTCCATCACCGGATAGAGGTGGAAGATTTGGGAAGTATGTATGGTATTGATGAAACGATTACCGAAGAGAGTTATAACCGGTGGAGAAAATACACCGTTGGAAGCACTTCTTCTCTTGATGAGGCACACGATCTTTTAGAAAAAATGAAACAACATGGAATTTCAGATGCCTTTATCGTGATTTATGATAATGGTACCAGACTAAATGTTTTTGGGATTTAATATTTAGTGCGATTAGCTGAGATTTCATATTAAGGGTGCCTGTTGTGGGTGCCCTTTTCTACTATAGTATTATAAATTCAATTCCATTGCTACCAATTCGGCAAGATCATAATTTTTCATTCTCTCTTCTTGGTTTTTGTATTTGATACCATCGGTCATCATCACCATACAAAAAGGACAGGCAGTAACGATAATATCCGCTCCTGTTGCTATGGCTTCTTCTGTGCGTTCGATAAAAATCTCTTTATTCCCTTTTTCTGCTTCTTTGAACATCTGCCCACCGCCGGCACCACAGCAAAGCGCCTTGCTTCGATTGCGAGGCATCTCGACTTTCAGTCCGGAAATAGACTGCAAGACAATGCGCGGGGCTTCATAGATCCCATTGGCACGCCCGAGATAGCAAGGATCATGGTAAGTCATCTTGGAAGTGTCAAATTTTGAATTTGTAAATTTTATTTCTCCTTTTGCAATCAATTTTTCCAAAAATTCACTATGATGAATCACTTCATAGTTTCCACCAAAATCCGGATATTCATTTTTCAAAGTATTGAAATCGTGGGGGTCACAGGTAACAATTTTTTGGATCTCATAAGCATTCATAATTTCAATATTCATCATCGCTTGCATTTGAAACAGCATTTCATTACCCGCTCTACGGGCAACATCCCCGCTATCCATTTCCTCAGTACCAAGCACTGCAAAATCAATATTCAGATGATTTAAAATTTTGACAAAGGCACGTGTAACTTTTTTGTATCGATCATCAAAAGCTCCTGCCGAGCCTACCCAAAATAAATATTCCGGTTTTTTGCCTTCGGCGAAAACATCCGCCATAATGGGTACTTTTATCGTATTATTTTTCATTTCTCTTTCCATTTTGAACTTACTTATAAGCCTTCCGCCCAATTCAGGCGGTCATCTTGTGCATATTGCCAAGGAGCACCATTGTTTTCGATATTACTAAATACTGCATTCAATTCACTCGGTGCAGCAGCTTCTTCCATTACCAAGTATCTACGAAGATCTATGATGATACTCGGATGATTGATATTAATAGGACATTCTTGTGCGCAAGCATTGCACAACGTACAAGCCCACAATTCTTCGGGGGAAATATAATCTCTCAATAAAGCTTTGCCATCATCATAAGAAAGTCCTTCTTTGATCATTCCCGGTCCCTTCTCTTTCATTCTGGCACGCACATTCATAATGATTTTTCGCGGAGAAAGCAGTTTGCCGGTTTGATTGGCAGGACATACGGAGGTGCAACGTCCACATTCGGTACATGCCAGTGAGTTGAGATAATTTTTCCACGTCAGGTCTTCCACGTCTTTCGCTCCGAAACGAGACATCTCTTCTTCCTGACTATCCTCAAATGCAGCATTGGGGTCCATCATCATTTTTACTTCCTGAGTAATCTGAGGCATATTATCAATATAGCCCAAGGGTTCTAATTTGGAAATCACCACACTCGGCACGGACATAAACACGTGAAAATGTTTGGAATAAGGTAAAATATTGGCAAAAATGAATATGCCAACAATATGAAACCACCAGAAAAACTCATACCCAAAATGTGCATTTGCAGTCGCCGGAATCATATTTGCCAGACAGGAACTGACAGGATAGCTTCCTTCATAAGCGGCAGGGTGCAAACGAACATAAAATGCATTCATTCCTAAAAGTGAAATCATCAAGAAAAAGATAATAAAAAGCGCAATGATCGCATCATAATGCGAGATATGTTTCATCTCTATTCCTTCAAATCGCCGGACATGTAGAAACAACCGCCGGACAATAAATATCAATACAATGATCGCTATCAAAAGGGCAAAAACATCACCGAAAGCCATTAATATATCATACAAGCCACCCAAAAATGATAGCGAACGTTCAAGTCCGAAAAGCCCGTCGATCATCATCTCAAGACTTCCGAAAAGAATCACAATAAACCCCCACAGAACAAGTGCATGAAGTGTCCCTTCAAATGGAAAACGCAAAATTTTCGTTTGTCCAATTGCCACTCTTAGAGTAAGTTGAAGACGTTTCCCCCAATCAGAGATGGGTGCGGATTTTGTGAATTTGAAATATGCAAATATACGCCGCATCGTCCAATAGAAAATGCCAATCGTAAGTGCAAGAACCAGTACAAAAATCAATTGTTTTATCATAAATATTTGTGCTACGAAATTTTTTACAATTTTACAATGATTTTCTTTTGGAATGAGAATAAATTAGAGGCACTTTCCGTTCAATTTTTGGAGCAAAATAAGACCCTACCTACCGGAAAATTCAGATCACAAAAAGCGTATTGCAGGTTGAAACTATGTTTTTTGGGTATCCGTAAGCAATAGCCTGTCCCGATCCTTATCCGAGAGGCAGCTGGCGGGAAAATCCCTCTTCGAGGGAAATAAAAGTTTCGGTTCCGACAACCTCGACGATAGATTGGATCTCTTCTACCAAGATTCGTTTCAAGTCTTCATTATTTTTGGTATAGATTTTTGCCATCAATGAGTACTTCCCCGTAATATGGTGACACTCGGTTATTTCCGGTATATCTTTTATCTTATTGAATACTTCCTCGTGGGTTTTTTCATTGATCAGATTTACTTGTATTCCGATAAATGCACAAGTAGTGTATCCTATGCCTTTGGGAGAAAGTTGAATCTGGGATGTGCGAAAGACATGATTCATCTTCAACTTTGCGATACGTTGATGAATCGCAGCACCACTTAATCCGCACTGGCGTGCTATTTGCGAATATGAAGTACGTGCATCCTTCAAAAGAATATTTAGTATTTTACGATCTATTTCATCCAGCTCAATCATACGAGGGTATTAAAAATGATAATGAATTCCTCCGAAAATATTCCAAGAGTAAGGCTGTACTTTGTACATTTCATTATTTATGATCGACACAAATGAATAATTTAGCATCGGTTGCACTTTGAAATTAAGATGACGGGTAATCCTGTATTGAACGGCAAATCCCACAAGTCCGCTGATTATTTTTTTATTATACTCGCCGTATTCTTGAATGGGGATATCGTGACCGTCATAGATGAGATTGCTCTTTTCGCGAATCAAATAGCCCGGACTCATCCCTCCGATCAACTTGGAATGAAATTTCTCACTCCTTGCAAGGCTAAACCCCACACTCATAGGAATTTGGATATATGCAAATTCTTGTGTGAGAACTCCGTCTTTGGGTTCTGCCCCCTCACCTTTTCGCTCCATTGCAAAACCGGAGGAAGCGTTTATTGCCAACATCTTATCGTCTTGTTTGACAGCGTAATTTGCTACTGAATTTTCTATATCTCTAAGATACAATGTGTTATCTTTGAAATAATAACTCAACGCATCTTTATCTCTAAATCCGAAAGTATTGTAGGCAATTCCCGTTTGAAAAGAAAAACGATCCGAGATATCATAATTTATTTCTGCCTGAGCAGCATATTGTCTCAATCCGTTTTCTTGTTGATCGTAATATTCTCCGAGTGCGACTCCTTCTTCGGTAATACCTATTATATTACGGTATGTATAATTGGGAGCAAGCGACATACCAACCTCCATCTTCCGTTTGGTCTTTGTTTCACTTCCTGTATATGTGTAAAGTTCGGTATTTTCATCTGTCTGATGATTTTCAAATCTGTCAAGTTTTAAGGTTTTATGAAGAATCGCAATAGTAGCGGTGGGTACTGATATGGCATATGCTATTTTGTTGTTAAGTTTGTTTATTGGGGGATAAGTGCTGGTTTTTTCTACGGTCTTAGCCTTCTTTGGCAAAACGGATTCTTTCAATTGTGAATGTGATTTTGGAGAAAGATTTGTTTTGGGTATATGGGTCACCTTCTTTTTTGGTTTTTTTGTTTTCGGGGATTTCTTTTCTTTTCCTTGGATACTAATTTTATTTGTATTGGTAGAGATTTTGTCAGTATGCGGAGAGCCGGAGATGTTTTTCGCGCCTATGACCACCTTGGAGGAGGCTACAGGTTTATTAAAATCAAATATTTCCCGGTACAATCCCCATTGAAACAGGATAAACAGAGCCATAGCGGCAGCAACCCCTTTCAACCATAGAGGAATTATTTTTTTCTTTTTGTCAAGACTTTGTTCTATCCTTTCCCACATTTGGGGAGGTACCGGTTTTTTGCGATGTGTCAATCGCTGAGCAAAGAGCTTATCAATATGTTTTTTATCTTTCATTTTCTTGTTTGTTGTTTTTGAAATGTAGTCGGCATTTCAATATTTTTA
>CAZLTF010000208.1:0-6560 GCA_964562195.1 uncultured Bacteroidales bacterium
TCGATCCTTTGGGAGTCGAAATTTTGTAGTTTCCATCCAAATCGGTAATCGTACCAACTGTAGTACCTTTTACAACGATTTGTACACCGGGAAGGGATTGCCCATCTTCCGCACTAGTCACCTTACCGGTAACCGTATGGCTTTGTGCCATAATCACCTGCATCCCCGCAAATAGGAGAAACACAAGCAAAAGAGTCATTTTTCTCATAACCATCTTTTTTTGTTAGTAAATAAATTTATAAACATTTCATACTTAATCGGCAAAGTTAATAATAAAAGCGTTTCTTAACATTTTTTTTACAAAAATTTCATAATTTGTTTTTTTTCTTCGTGATAACCCGGAAGCGAAAAAGGTATTTAGCCGCTAAACAAAAGAACATAACACACTCATTATCAAACATATTAATCACCCCCATCGACTCCCCTCTTTGTTCGCCACAAGCCTCACAATTAAACCAAAAAAAATTTACTTTTGACAGCATCAGACTTGTTTTTTTTGCTTCATTTTGAAAAAATCAAACACTAAATAACCCATCAAAGCCCCCCAAAGTATCATTGCATAGGGATTGGACTTAATGGCACAACTACCATTTTGGCACCCTATATAATAGTAGTACAAGTAGCCCCCGATGGCTCCTACCACACCACCCACTATATTCTTTATGGTATTTCTTTTCATCCTTCAAAACCGATTTTCTTTAATTCTTGAAGGAGTTGTCCTTTTGGTTTAACTCCTACCAAACGGCTTACTTCTCTTCCATCTTTAAAGAAAAGTATTGTCGGAATGTTGCGAATTCCATATTGACCGGCAATTCTTCTACTATGATCTACATTCAACTTACAGATATTTACTTTTTCTCCTATTTCATCCGCCAAGTCACTAATGATGGGATTTAATATCTTGCATGGCTGACACCATTCTGCCCAGCAATCAACCAATGAAATACCTTCTTTAACAGCACTACTGAAATTTGCATCATTTACTATTTTCACCTTTTCGGAAACGGGTTTATTCAGCTGTTTTTTGGAAATATAAAATCCATACACCAACACAGCAACAACGACTATCGCCATAATCAATCCAATACTCATATCATTTATTTTTTGGCAAAGATAATACTATTTGGTATTAGAAAAAATAAATTTTAGATCTTCCAAAATTACTAACTTTGCAAAAAAATATTTATGAAATACTTATCTATCATATCGTTGGTGTTTGTACTATTTGCGTGTCACAAAGATACGACCCCCCCTGTTATCTCCTCTTTTGCATTGATTTCAGACAAAGTTCCTCCCGAATTTAATCGCGGAGAAGAACTTACTTTATCATTTGAAGCTTCTGACAATAAAGGTTTAAATTATTATATCATAGAGCTTTATAGAAATGGATCTTTACAAAGTGATCCTATGATATATTATTTTGACGAATCAAACACTACGCAAGCACTAATAAAAGAAAAGGAAATAAGTTTGTCTCCGGTTATGGATACAGGTTCTTATACTCTAAAACTTAGTGTTATTGACAAAAAAGACAATATCGCCGAGCATACCGCCAATTTTTTGGTAACCGGAGACACTATTTACCATCCATATATAACATTTGTGCAAAATCCGGCAACAAATTTCCATTTTCACACCGGTGATACTATATACTCATCAGTGACCACTACCAATAATTCCGGAAATATTTCTTCCGTATATATATTTTTGGTAAAAGCCTCAGACCACCTCCTCAATGAAGAAGTATCCCCCTCCAATTCGATCGTATTATACTGCAACTTAGAGCCTCAAAATGATCCTTCATTAAATTTTGAGGCTTGCATCACTGTCGGTGCAAATAAGGACAATAACGATTCTCCAAATCTTATTACCAGTTGGGATCTGAACGAGTGCTACCTCATCGCAAAAGCAAGCAACTCCTACGGTCTGACAGATTACAGTCTAAAGGTGCACATTATCGTAAGCGAATAAGGCTCAAAAGACTTATCGAACCACGACATTAATTATTTTTTCGCGAACGAAAATAAGTTTTACGATTTGTTTTCCTTCCAGCCATTTTTGAGCAGATTCATGCTTTTTGACTATCTTCTCGACGACCTTCTCATCCATTAAGCCGGCAGGCAATTGAATTTTAAAACGCATTTTACCATTGAAAGAAACAGGATACTCGATATTGTCTTCTTTCAAATATCTCTCATCGTATTGTGGAAAGGAAGCAAAAGTCACACTATCTCTATGCCCTAGTCTATGCCACAATTCTTCGGAAAGATGGGGAGCAAAGGAAGCTATCAACCGGACAAAGACCTCCAAAATTTCAAACTTGTGCATTTTCATGGAAGTAAATTCGTTGACAGCAATCATAAATTGACTAATAGCCGTATTGAATGAGAAACGCTCGATATCTTCCTTTGTTTTTTTGATGGTTTGATGAATAACTTTCCACTCTTCTTCCGTTGGGGTCTGCTGCTCAACAATCCATTCACCTTTATCATTGAAAAACAATCTCCAAAAACGCTTGATAAAACGAGAGATTCCTTCAATCCCTTTGGTATCCCATGGTTTGTGATGCTCAATAGGTCCCAAAAACATTTCATAGAGGCGAAATGTATCCGCTCCATAGCGGGCAATCAGATCATCGGGATTTTGAACATTATACATAGATTTGGACATTTTTTCAATCTCATGTCCACAGTGATATTTCCCATCTTCACTCAAAATAAACTCTGCATCTGCAAACTCTTCCCGCCAATTGCGGAAAGCTTCAATATCCAAAATATCATTATCCACTATATTAATATCTACATGAATGGGAGAAGAGAATAATTTCCTGTCTTTCACATCCTTGGAAATATAAAGAGG
This sequence comes from uncultured Bacteroidales bacterium, assembly GCA_964562195.1. Lineage (GTDB taxonomy): Bacteria > Bacteroidota > Bacteroidia > Bacteroidales > S143-32 > S143-32. The sequence goes on from CAZLTF010000208.1 coordinate 2,860, forward strand.
TTTTAAGGCAATTTTTTCGTGATGCTCAAAAACAACTCCCTTTTCACTATTTTCGACGGCTTGTCGAATCGCCTGCATGCTATGTTCGTCCATCTTCACAATATCTGCTACGGGGAGAAGCAACAATTTTTTATCCGTTGTCTTAATATATTCCTCATAAGGAGTTTCCAGTTTCTCGAGTTTCTCTTGGCTTTTGATTTCAATAATCAGATTCGCTTCTTTATTGTAAAAATCAAATTTGCGATGACCATCACGATAATTTCTCACAAAATCCTTCTCCTTACCCATCTGTTTGATATATTCCCAGAGGAGATACTCTGCATATTTTTCATAATTGACACGATAAACAAAACTTGAACGTCCTTGAATTTTCCCTTGATTGATTAGTTTTTTGTAAGGTTCATCTTTTACTCCCAATCCGATATCATACAGAAACTTTGCCCAGAAGCGGGAATAAATCAAATGACCTGTAGCATGTTCGTCACCCCCGAGATAAAGATCTACATCTTGCCAATATTCGATTGCTTCTTTGGAGAAATAGCGTTCTTGATTGTGAGGGTCCATATAGCGATAATAATAGGCACTTGACCCTGCAAATCCGGGCATTGTATTGACATCCAACGGATACCCCTGTTCATTTGTCCAGTTTTTGGCTCTTGCCAAAGGAGGTCGCCCGTCGGATGTAGGAAGATATTCATCAATTTTGGGCAAACGCAGAGGCAACTCATGCTCTTCCAAAGGATATGCGGTACCGTCTTTGTAATAGACAGGAATAGGTTCTCCCCAATAACGCTGGCGACTAAATATAGCATCCCGCAAACGATAATTTACTTTTCTAAATCCCAGCTTATTATCCACCAAGAAATCGATGGTCGCAGAGATGGCATCTTTGACTTTTTTGCCGGAAATAAAACCGGAATTAACCATAATACCATCTTTGGAATCATAAGCATCATCCCATGTATTGGGATCACTTGCTTCTTCTCCTTCTCTAAGCACAACTTGCTTAATCGGCAAACCAAAATATTGGGCAAAAGCAAAATCACGGCTATCATGAGCGGGCACAGCCATGATAGCACCAGTACCATAACTTGCCAGCACATAATCGGCAATCCAAACCGGAATTTTCTCTCCATTGACGGGATTGATACCGTAAGCGCCCGTAAATTCTCCGCTAATCGTCTTGGTATCAGCTTGACGTTCGCGTTCCGAACGGTTTTTTGCCATTTTGACGTATGCTTCGATTTTGGCTTTTTGTCCGGATGTCGTGATAGATTTGACCATCTCATGTTCGGGTGCTAACACCATAAATGTAGCTCCCCAAAGTGTATCGGGACGCGTCGTGAAGACTACCAACTTATCTTTCTGACCTTCTACTTCAAAATGCACAATCGCTCCTTCACTTCTGCCAATCCAATTTTTTTGTACTTCCTTGATCGAATCCGACCAATCAATTTTCTCCAAACCGTCCAAGAGTCTTTGCGCATAAGCTGAAATACGCAAAAACCATTGTCGCATCTTTTTTCTCTCAACGGGATGATTGCCCCTTACGGATTTACCATCAACCACTTCATCATTTGCCAAGACAGTACCCAAAGCAGGACACCAATTGACATCAGCCAAACCATTGTAAGCCAGTCGATAATGCATTAATACATCCTGTTGTTCTTTTTCTGTCATCTTCTTCCAGTCTGCGGCACCAAACAGCTTCAAACAATTGTTGGCGGCATGAACATTGGCATTGCCATCCCGTTCAAAAATATGAATCAGAGTATCTATACTTTGGGCTTTATCCGTATCATAATTATACCAATGTTTAAATAACTGAATAAATGTCCATTGTGTCCACTTATAATATTCAGGGTCAGATGTACGAACTTCTCTATCCCAATCAAAAGAAAAACCGATACTATCCAATTGCTCACGATAACGCTTAATATTCACTTCGGTCGTAATCGCCGGATGGGTTCCTGTGGCAATTGCATACTGCTCTGCCGGAAGTCCATAAGCATCATAGCCCATAGGGTGCAATACATTAAATCCTTGTTGCCGTTTGTAGCGGGCAAAAATATCCGATGCAATATAGCCTAAGGGGTGTCCTACATGCAAGCCTGCGCCGGAGGGATAAGGAAACATATCCAATACATAGTATTTGGGTTTTTCCGAATTATTTTTTGCTTTAAACGTCTTGTTTTTCGCCCAATATTCTTGCCACTTCTTATCAATTTCCTGATGTTTAAATTCCATCTTACAACGTATTTTTGTCCGGCTGCAAAAGTAGTATTTTTTCCTTATCAAAATCTGAATTTACCAGAAAGATAAGACGTCCCATTCTTATTTACCATAAAACACTGATATTTAGTGTCTGCTGAGAATCACAGAAACACCTTCTTGGAGAATAAAATAAATGCAGACCTTTCCGGAAAAAAACTGATTTTTTTGTATATTATTATTGATATTTCTACATAACTCACTCTCCTTCATGTGTTTGAGAGTTTTTCAGTAGCCCCTATTTAGACCGTTTCCTATCTTAGGGTATTTAGCGCTCAATAGCATTAATAAAATTGTTAATTTCCCTCAAATCTTGTTCGGGATTGTCCTGCATCGTCATATGCGCAGCATCCTTGATAACAACAAACTTTGAATTCGGAACTAAGCCGGCATAATACTCCGTTGTCTCCGGACGGGCTTCGTCATATTCACCGCATACAAACATCGTAGGAACTTGAATCGAAGGCAATCTTGGTGTTGCATCATAATATTGCATAGTTCCGGTAAAGGAAAATTCACTGGGTCCGTTCATGTGTACATACACTTCCTCTCCCAAATTTTTGAATGTACTGTCAATATCGGCAGACCAAGGGAGCTTGCGCGCTACGTGCCTTTGATAATATACCATCAAAGCTCTCTGATAATCAGGAGAATCATAGGTCTTCGCCTCTTCATTTCTTTTCACTATCTCTTGCAGAGAATCCGGCAATTGACTCAGCAAAAGACGGGCATCCCTGATCCATAGTTTTCCACTTAGAGCTGGACTTGCCAAGATAATCCCTTTCACTCCTTCCGGATGTGCAAAATAATATTCTGCTCCCAAAATTGTACCCCAAGATTGTCCGTAAATATAAAACTCTTTTAGTCCAAGGGCTTTTTTTACGCGTTCGACTTCATCCACATAAAATTCAATATTCATCTGTGATGTATCCATCTCACGGGTAGAACGCCCACACCCCAATTGATCAAAAAAAATGACCGGACGATTTTTACTCAAAGCTTTAAGCGGGTTGAGATAATGACAAGTTGCTCCCGGACCTCCATGAAGAATAAGAATGGGGGTCTTATCTCCTTCTCCGACAATATTATACCAGACCCTACCTCCTGGCACTTCGATAAATCCTTCACCGGATTTTAGTTTTGGACTGTTTTGACAACTTTCTACAAGCAACATCAAAAATGCCGATAGCAGTACAAAATACTTTAGATTCATTTTCATTGTATTCTAAAATTTAGTTTAAAAATTGTTTCCATACAGGAATTGCTCTTTAACACTCATTTATTCTCCCAAAACTAAACATCTGCAAATTTATTAATATTTTCATTAGGAAAAATTGAATTTTTTAGTTACATAATTAGTGTCCGGTACAAGCTGCTTTTTTGGATAGTGTTTCGGGAGAAAAGACTAAGTTCGAGGAGGCTGTTTCAAA
>CAZLTF010000209.1:0-1965 GCA_964562195.1 uncultured Bacteroidales bacterium
CAAGCAAGAAATAGAGGAAAATCCTACTTTGATAGAAGCCGGAGCAGAAGACCTCGCGGATGAAAATCCCGAAATCAAAAACGAAGAACCCAAAGAAGATACAGAAGAAGCCGGAAGAGATGATGAGATCGACATGGACTATTATTTTCAAGATGATGAAATTCCAGCCTATAAATTGAAAGTCAATAATACAAGTCGCGATGATGACCGTCCTGATATCCCATTTGTGTCCGGAAGCAGTTTTCAAGATAATCTATATCAACAACTCGGACTTACGGTCTTGACGGAAGAAGAAGAAAAAATCGCTAAATTTATCATCGGAACACTGGATGATTCAGGCTATTTGAATCGTAGCATTGATGCGATTGTCGATGACTTGGCTTTCACCCAAAATATTAATACTACCACGGATAAAGTAAAAAAAATATTAGAAACAATTCAAAGTTTTGATCCCCCCGGTGTGGGTGCCCGAAACCTCAAAGAATGCTTGCTTATTCAGCTTAAAAGAAAAAATAACCAGGAGGATATCAATGTGAATAATGCTATTCTCCTGCTCGAAAAAGCTTTTACCGAATTTACTCACAAACACTATCAAAAAATTATTCGCAAAACAAAATTGAGCGAAGAAGAACTCAAAGAAGCTATCAATGAAATCTTAACATTAAACCCCAAACCCGGCAACTCTTTGAGCGATTCTACACGCACCAATCATTATGTAATTCCTGATTTTATCATTCGAAATAATGATGGAGAGCTGGATTTGCAACTAAATGACCGCCATATTCCGGATATCAAAGTGAGCCGAAAATATTTGCGTATGCTGGAAGACCTAAGCAAAGCGAAAAATAAAAAAATGAACAAAGAATCCATTCAATTTATCAAACAAAAAATAGACTCCGCCAAATGGTTTATCGATGCTGTCAAACAACGACAAATCACCCTCTACACTGTGATGGAATCCATTGTCAATCATCAAAAAGATTTCTTCTTGACCGGCAATAGAGGAAACCTTAAACCGATGATATTGAAGGATATAGCTGAACAAGTAAACTTAGATATTTCGACTATTTCACGCGTTGCCAACAGCAAATATGTTCAAACTCCCTATGGTACATTTTTATTGAAAGAATTTTTCTCGGAGTCAATGACCAAAGAAGACGGAGAGGAGGTCTCCACCTATGAAATCAAAAAGATTTTGCAAGATTTGATAGATATGGAAGACAAGAAAAAACCTTGGACAGACGAACAACTTGCCGGCAAATTGAAAGAAAAAGGCTACAAAATTGCCAGACGTACGATTGCAAAATACCGGGAACAATTGGGGATACCCGTAGCAAGACTTCGAAAGAAATTATAACAATGAACAAATCATTGGCACAGTTTACCTCGTATGTTTTTCATCCGGTATTTATTCCGGTTTATGTCATACTGCTTTTGCTTCGCTCGGATGCATATTTTGCGGTATTGCTGGATGAGCGTTTTAAGCGTTTTCTGGTTTTCTTTACGATTACTACCGCCGTAATCTTGCCTCTCTTGTCCGCTTCTCTCCTCAAGAGATTAAACCTCCTCTCTTCTCTTCAAATGCCTCGAAGAGAGGAAAGAATACTCCCGTTTGTTGCAAGTGCCGTTTTCTACTTTATTGCTTTTATGTCACTTCAAAAGATCGAACATTTGTCCGGTATCTATTCCCTCTTATTTCTTTCAACGGCAGGTCTGATTCTTATAACGGCAGGCATCACCTATTTTTGGAAAATAAGCATCCATCTTATCTCTATAGGCTCCGCCGCAGGGATTTTATTCGCACTCTTGCTAAACGGCCAGATGGACTTTCGCTTATGGTTTCTCTTGGCTTTGCTCACCGGCGGATGGGTAGGAGCTGCCAGACTTACCTTGAAAGCCCACAAACCTTCGCAAGTTTATATTGGATTTCTGCTGGGGTTTCTATTTATGTTTTTCATTTTTTTT
>CAZLTF010000210.1:0-21220 GCA_964562195.1 uncultured Bacteroidales bacterium
AATCTCTTTTTTGTGTATTCGTTTTTCGACGGCACTAACATCCTTGAGTATTGAGTTTTGATAAAAACCGGGCTGGTATTTCGTAAATTTTACCTTGTCAGGTGTTACTTGAGCCAGTAGGCTAAAAATGCTAAAAGAAAATGCAAATAGAAGTGATAATCTTTTCATAATAATGTGATGTTTAAATAGTTAAGTCATTATTTTGTTTTTAGGGACGAGTTGACTTTCGATCCCGTCTTTTTTGCAAATAGGGCATAATGAATGGTCTTCGCTAAATGTATAGCCACAGGTATTGCATTTGTAAAACAATTCTTTGTACATATACATCTTCCGGTGAGGGGAGCTTATATACAAAGCAAAACCGATTATCGGGGTTAGGGCAAGACTTAAGATAAAAAGCCTTTTGGTCCCAATTTCTTTTTTCTCCCCATGCCTTGATAAAACGTAGGATGCAACAACATACACCACTACTATTCCACCTAAAATCCAATATTCACTCATTTTTTTAATAAATTCAAGTACTAAAATTGTAAAATGTTTCAATTGGCAAAGTTATAACAATTATTCATACCTTAACGATTCAATTGGATTTAATTTTGAAGCATTTTTGGCTGGGTAATAAGCGGAGAAAATTGCAACTAAGAAGCTGATAATGAGTGAGAAAACAATCCATGCCCAAGGTATTGTATAGAGTATTCCCATTTTGTTTGCAATAAAATAGGCAATGATATTGCCAAAAATGACGCCGATAAGACCTCCCATCTGCGCGATTACGATAGCTTCGATCAGAAATTGCTGACGGATGAGTTTTGCGCTGGCTCCAAGTGCTTTTCTGATTCCGATTTCTTTGGTTCTTTCGGTTACGGAGACCAACATGATATTCATAAGTCCGATGGCTGCGCCTAAAAGTGTGATCAAACCGATAAAATTTGCCGCTATCTGAATACTGTTGATATTGTCGATAAGCAGATTCGCCAATTTGTCACTTTTTTCGATTTCAAAATTATTATCTTTTCCCGGAGGTATTCTCCTGATTACTCTAAATATCCCTTCTGCTTCGGAGATGGCTTCATCCATTTTCTTTTCATCTTTGGGGGTTACTTTGATCTGGTATGAACGCATTCCGGAATTGCTAAAATTTTGCCTCATATTGGTTAATGGAATAATACAGGATCTATCCAAACTGCTTCCCAATGCACTTCCTTTCTCTTCCAAGACTCCGACAATCCGGTATTTACGGGAAGCGATGCTAACAATTTTCCCAATAGGATCGGGGATGAAAGGAAACAACACTTTATGTATTTCACTTCCGATGATGATCACATATTTTCCACTTTGAACTTCATCTGCGGTAAAATTTCTTCCTGCTTCGAGTTCCAAACCGGAGGTTAAAAGGTAATTTTCGTCTGCTCCCGAGATTAATACATTGGGGTCGGTTTTTCTGTTTTTGTATTGAATGGTGCTTGCACCCGAACTCGTGGAATAGAAAACGGAAACAAAAGAGGGCGTAGAAAAACGTTTTTTGAACTCGATTGCTTGTCGATAATCGATGTGTTTGTGCCTTTTTACTTTGTTTTTCTTGTGCCCGATTTGAATAAGAAGCCCCGAATCTTTAATCGAAAATGTGTTACTTCCCATCAATGCAAAGTTCTCTTGAAGGTAGTATTTTACAACGTCAATAGATGATAATATTCCACTTAATGCAGTGATACCCAGTGCTATTATGAGTATCGTGAGAAATGTCCTTAGACGGTGGTCGCTGATCGAATGAAGGGCGATGCGAACATTCTCCTTGAATATTATCCATGACCATTTATGTATGTGCATATATTTTTATTTCATTTTGGTTGTAAAAGTAAAAAAAAAACTAATTTAGTGCCATGAAATATGGGATAATTTTCTTTTTCTTTTTATGGGTTTCGTTCTTCTTTTTGTCTTGCGAAAATTCTCGCCCCAAACAAAAGGAAGTACAGACGATCGTGGATTCGTCTTATTTGAAAGTTAAGAAACGGCATACCCTGATTGCAGCTACTAATTTTAGCCCTATTAATTATTTTATCTATCGAGGACAAACACTAGGTTTTGAGTATGAAATGTTGAGAAAATTCGCAAAATATCTTGATGTGGATTTGGAAATTCAAATTATCAATGATGTTGATTCTGCCATTTACAAGGTGAATAGGGGTGAGTTTGATTTGATTGCTCTTGGGCTTACGGTGACCAATGACCGGAAAAAAAAGATTCATTTCTCTACGCCTCTTTTGCAGACACGTCAAGTATTAGTTCAAAGAAAACGACCTTACAAGAATACAAATGATAAGTATCTGCAAAATCCTCTTGAATTGGATGGAAAGGATATTCATATTTTGAAAAATCAAATGTACAGGACTCATCTGGAACATCTGCAAGAGGATATAGGGATTCATTTTAATATACTTGAACATAGTGATTTCTCATTGGAAGAACTTATCGATAGCGTCGCTGCCGGAAAATTTGATTATGCTGTTTGTGATGAACATATTGCGAAAGCCTATCAAAAATTTACAACACATATAGATTTGAAAACTGCATTGAGTCTGCCTCAAAATATCGCTTGGGGACTTGCCCGGGACGCAGATTCCTTGCATCGTCACCTCAATCGCTGGCTTGAAACATTTCAAAAATCGAGAATAGCCAAAAATATTTATGATAAATATTTTCGATTTCCTCTGCAACAGTATGCCAATCAAGAGTTTCATTCTTACAAAGGCAATAAAATTTCAAGTTATGATGCCATCATTCGCAAAGCGGCAAAGAAGATCGGATGGGATTGGCGTTTGCTTGCGGCTTTGATATATCAAGAATCTAAGTTTAATCCTTCTGCAAAATCTTGGGTAGGAGCTTTCGGTTTGATGCAATTGATGCCCCAAACTGCCGAAGATCTGGGCGTCGATTCTCTCTCAAGTGAAATGGAACAGATTTTTGCCGGCGTACAACTGTTGAAAACCTTGGATAAACAGTGGAAAACTCGAGTGAAAGATTCTATTGAAAGAGTCAATTTTGTATTGGCTTCCTACAATGTAGGAATGGCACATGTATTGGATGCTCGTAATCTTGCTCAAAAATATGGAAAAAATGCCAATGTTTGGAAAGATAATGTTGATGTTTTTCTTTTGAATAAATCAAAACCGGAGTTTTTTCAAGATCCGGTTGTGAAATATGGTTATTGTCGTGGATCTGAACCGTATCATTTTGTGAAAGAGATCAATGCACGCTATTTTCAATATAAAACCTTGATTTCCGATTGAAAATAGATATTATCTTTGTGACGATATTTTTTGAAATGTCTTTTTTTATTGAATGGACTCTTTTGTACATCTATGAAATATATTTTCTGTGGAGTGTCCAAGTTTTGATTGTGGCTTTGTTTATTTATGTACCTTTGCCCCTTTTGGAAAATGAAATGATGGATAATTTATTGAGATTTGAGTCATTTTGTTTTAATTATATTTAAAGGATGAACAAATGAAAAAGGTGGGAATCATTTCGGATACGCATGCGGAGATTGCCGATGGAGTGATGGATTTTTTGGAAGATGTCGATGAAATATGGCATGCCGGAGATGTCGGATCATTTGAAATTTTGGATCGTCTGCGCAAAATCGGGACGGTGAGAGCGGTTTATGGTAATATTGACAATCACCGGATTCGCTCGGCTATTCCCGAAAAACAATTGTTTAGGTGCGAAGGTGTGCTCGTGGTGATGATCCACATCGGCGGTTATCCCGGACGCTACTCTGCTGAAGCTAAATCCTTGATAGAAAAATTTCATCCTAAACTTTTTATCAGTGGGCATTCACATATTTTAAAGGTAATGTATGATAAAAAATATGATTTATTGCATATTAATCCCGGAGCAGCCGGGAAAAGAGGTTTTCATAAACATATCACAGCTATACGTATGAAAATTCACCAAGGTAGAATGTCGGATTTGGAAGTCTTGGAGATAGAACGTAATAATAAATAAGGGATGCTGAAAATCACGGATGTGTCTTCATTTTTTGAATTTGCTTGTTATTTGACTGGACTCATTTATTTTTATGTGATTTGTTTTCTTTTGTGTGTTTGAGTTTATTTTCGGTAGCCTCCTTTTATGTTTGTGTAATTACCAATCGTATTGAGATTGATCTTGAAGTGGCATTTCTTGCCAAAGAAGAGATGAATAAGCGACGAATCAGGAAGAAGTAAAAAAAAAGGTGTTTTGTTGTATATGTTTTTTTTTGTATAATACTCTGAATCAGACTATTGTTCTTGTTTTGTTGCAGTGTCCGGGAGATTTTTTTCTGCTTTATTTTTATTCCGCTGAGATTTCTTTTAGATTGTCCCTGTATAAAGAGAATAGCTTTGCTCTTGAGATAAACCCGATGTATTTTCCGTTGTCCACAACGGCGAGATTCCAGACCTTGACTTTGTTGAATTTTTCGGCAACTTCCTCGACCGATTCGGACAATTCGACAAAAGTCGGAATGTTTGTCATGATATCTTCAATTTTCACTTCATCATAGAGTTCTTTCTCAAACATTATTTCACGAACTTTGTCAAGGCTGACTATTCCCAAGAAATTGTTTTCCGAATCTATGACCGGAAAATTATTGCGGTGTGATTTTTTTATTAGTTCGATCAGGTCTCCTAAGGTCGATTGGACGTGAATTGGGAAGAAATCTTTTTCGATGATTTGATGCAAATCGATAAATCGTAATACAGCCTTATCCTTATTGTGTGTAACTAATTGATTGCGAAGCGCTAATTGTTTTGTGAAAATGGAATTAGAGTCAAAATATTTAGCTGTCACGTAGCTCATCACGGTAGAAGCCATCAGGGGTACGATCAATTCGTAGCCAATAGTTATTTCGATGATCATAAATATTCCGGTCAAAGGTGCTTGCAGTACACCCCCGAGGAGACCTGCCATTCCGATGAGGATAAAATTCATTTCCGAAAGATGAATTCCCAAATCCATACTGTTGATACCGTGTGCAAAAACGAATCCTAAGGCAGCACCTGTAAACAGCGACGGGGCAAAAATACCTCCCACTCCTCCGGCACTTAATGTTACGCTTGTAGCGATCACTTTCAAAAATACCAACATCAAAAAGAAGCTAATAACAACGAAGGAACTCTTGTCTATGGAGCGAAAAATACTATCATCGATTAGCGAATGATAATCTCCCGAAAGCATTTTGTATATGCCATTGAACCCTTCTCCGAAAAGGGGAGGGAAGACAAAAATCATAATCCCGATCGTTATGCTACCGATGATAAAACGGTTTTTTGTACTCTTGATTTTTTTAAATATGTGATCAACCCGAATAAAAATACTTGAAAAATAAGCAGAGGTCAATCCCGCCAATAATCCGAAAAATACTACAAATGGCAAGTCGGCAGAAGAAAAACTTTCAAGGATGTCAAAATCAAAAAGTACCTCCGGATTGGTGAATATTTTGGTGACAATAATTCCGGTAACGGAAGCAGACAGCAAGGGCAATAAAGAGAAACCACTCAAGTCGATAAGCAATACCTCAAAAGCGAAAACTACGCCCGTAATAGGTGTGCTGAAGATCGCAGCAATGGCACCCGAAGATCCGCAAGCCAATAGCAAAGTGATGGTTTTGTAGTCCATACCGAGATAGCGTCCAATGTTTGAACCAATGGCAGCTCCGGTAGAGATGATAGGGGATTCAAGTCCTACCGAACCCCCAAAACCGGCAGTCAATATCCCGCCCGTCATAGATGAAAATATTTTGTGAAATTTCATGATGCTTTTGCGATTGGCAATGGCATCCAAGATGGATGCAATGTTGTGTTTTATCATATCCTTGATGAAATATTTCTTAAACATCAGCGTGAAAAATACTCCGATTGCCGGCAAAATCAATAGAAAATAATTGCGCCAATCAAAACCTTTTTCGTCAAGAAGAAATTGACGCATAAAATATACTCCGTTTTTCAACAGTATCGCCGTAAGCCCCGAAAACATACCGATCACAATACTTAATCCCATAATGAAATTACGGTTGTTTTTTTTATAGGCTTTGCGCAGCGCTATGAGTATTTTATATTTTGTTTTTCTTTTCACAAAATTTTATATTTCACCTTTTGACCGGATTGGTTTTCTCATCCGGTAACCAAGAATGCAAAAGTACTCTTTTTTATTATATTTCAACGAATCATTAATCAATAATTTGTTTTCATATCTGAGAGATTTTTCAATGGGGCTTATTTATATAGTAAAAATACTGTAGGAATCTTGTGAAAATTGGGTTTGTGTTTTTTCCAATAGGAGATAGGTTTGCTTAGAATTTCTTCGTTTTTTCCTGTTAAATCGCTTGCAATACAGAGTTTTATACGGTTTGAACAATGCTGTATTATACTGTCAAACATTGCTTGATTGCGAAACGGAGTCTCGATAAATATTTGGGTCTGATCATCCTTGAAGACGCTTTGCTCCAATGCGAGTAGTTTTTGTTTACGTGCAGCCTTTTCGATAGGAAGATAGCCGTGAAATGCAAAATTTTGTCCATTAAAACCCGAAGCCATTAATGCTAAAATGATAGAATTGGGACCGGTCAAAGGGACAACTCTGATTCCTTTTTCATGAGCCAACTCCACGACTTTGGCTCCCGGGTCGGCAATACAAGGAGTGCCCGCTTCCGATAGTAATCCGATGTTTTCACCTTCGGTGACCTCCTTCAAAAAACCATTAAGATCAAAAATATTAGTATGTTTATCCAATAAATAAAATTTAACTTCCGTATCAAAATTCTTTTGATAGCCGACCTTCCGGAGAAACCTCCTTGCCGTGCGGATATTTTCTACAATAAATATATTCAATTTCGCAATGATCTCGGCATTATTTCCGGGAAACACATTCTTTGGTTCCGTGTCTGACAAAAATGTTGGAATAAGAAAAATACTCGCCTTTTTCATAAGTTGATGTTGTATATTTAGAGGATACAAAAGTAATGGAAATTTGCTTGTGAGTTGAATTGTTTTATTTAATTCCGTAAATTCTCAAATGCCTTCTACTGCAACCTCAAGCTGCACATCATTACTGGCAATGCTCGCATTGATCTACTCATCATAAATAGGGTCTCCTGAAAATCACAGAAGTACCTTCTTGGAGAATAAAAGATAAGCAGGGCTTTTTGGAAAAAAATACGCTGATTTTTCTTGTATTTTACTATTGAAATATTTACATAATTTATTCTCTTTCACGTGTTTGAAATTTTTTTGCAGATTTTAAGTAGGGCTATGTTTTTGTAATTTTTTTCTGCTTTACACTAAGATAGAAGCATGCCTTGACTCTCTTCCGCACATTGCATTTTGCTATTTTGCAACGAACATATTTGTGGATATAAGGTGATCGATTTAATATCTGGATAGAAAAAATAAATATTTTATATTTGGAATTAAATATTTTTTCATATCTTTGCAGGCAGAATATAATTATGGAATATGTTAGGCAAAAGTAAAAAATTATGAAAAAAGGAAGTGCGTTTGGCATCGGTATGATAGTTTTTTTGCTATTATTGATTGTTTTTGTTGTTTCATGCAAAAAGAAGAATGGAAATAATAATAACGATGAGCCTACAGTGAAACCGGATAGTTATCAGGTTAATTTGGTGGATGTTAATATTGAGGAATATAATGAAGTATCTTCTTCATTTATTTTGGAAAGGGAAAATATGTCAAGCTTTGGTCCTATGACAAAGTCAGATTTTTCGATAACAGAAAATGGAGTAGATATCTCCGAATCAGTTATTTTTAGAGATTATTCATCTTTTCCATTAGTTTACAAAACTGTTATTTTGGTTGATGTAAGTACGGATAATATTGCAAATTTACCGGATATTCAATATGCTGTAAAAGAGTATATTAATCGCACGTACGGTAAAGAAAAAGTATCAATATACACTTTTTCAGGAGAGCTCAATCAGTTGATAGATTTTACGAGTAGTAGATCTGCATTGAAAGCCGCCGCTTCAATGATTGCTCCCGGTATTGGTACTCGAAATCTTAATGGGGCTTTGACTGCAGTATTGCCTGAATTTTCAATCTCGGGAGTCAAAGATGTTGAATTTGGATCTGTTTTATTAATCACGAGTGGAGAGGACAATGTTAATTTATCCAGTCTTGAGACAGTATTGGAAAAACGAGGAGATAAAAGGATTTATACTTACCTTGTTGATACAACAGCTTCTTCTACTACAGATCTGGAGAAGATCTCAAATGGTTGTTTTACTAAGGTCGGAAAAATATTGGAATTAGCCTCTTCGTTAGTTTCACAACACGAATTGACGAATACTCTTATCAGGAATTTTTATTCAATACAATATTTGAGTAGCCAGTTAGGAGATAAGGATAATGAAGTGAAAATTACTTTTCTCAATGGCACTAGCTCTACTAACCCTGCTTCCTGTAAATTTACCTTCAATAGCAAGAACTTTCTACCATTGCAAGAAAACAAATTGATTCTCGATTGTGGTACAAAATTGTATGTTCTTCCCGATGAAAGCAAAACGATTGAGATTTCGACATTATATCCATTGAATCCTCCCTATTATACATTTTACTCCAATAATCCGTCGGAAATATCGGTTTCTGAAGGTTTTACAGAATACGAGGCAATTATTGAAGCTAAAGGAGCGCTGGCAGATACGGCAACAATTACAATAAGAGATACCACCAATCATCTTGAATTGAAACTATCCTGCGAAATAGGTGTTACTACTGATGTATTCGTGGATAGCCGCGATGGTAAATCTTATAATATTGCCGAATATGGAGGTAAATGGTGGTTTACTGAAAATCTTAACTATGAAACCGAGACAAGTTGTTATTATGACAATGATGAAGCAAATGAGGTGTATGGAAGATTATATACGAGGGAGGAAGCAAGTTCTGTTTGTCCTGACGGATGGGAATTGCCTAGTAGTTATGATTGGGAAAGACTGGAGGGGATTTTTGATTCTGAATATGATTATGGAGATTCTGAATGGTTACCGAATGATTGGAGAGGATTTGATGCCGGAGGCAATATGAAAGATAATTCCGGACAATATTGGGGTTCCCCGAATGTTGGAGCCGCAGATATTTATGGTTTTCGTGTGTTGCCGTCAGGAATTAAATCAACTTCCGCTTTTGAGGGTTTGCATTATAATGCTTTCTTCTGGACAGATACTCATTCCTTAACATCAAATACTGCACGCGGATTTAAAAAATCTAGTAAGCAGATTTTGAAAATGAATTTTACAGATATCATGTATTTCTCTATTCGTTGTATCAAAATTGAATAAGCCCAAAATCCACGACCGGATAGCTCGATGGATGCATATTGATTTCTTTATTCAATTTTGTTTATTATCAAGTAGCAATTGAAATTCAAAATATTTTGATTGAGACATGCTGTTGTGTCATCTTACAAATGTATAAAGTGAAGGTATTTCTGTGATTTTCAGCAGACCCTAAATAAATCAAGAAAGATATTAGGAAATTTATACCTTTGCAGTGAAATATAAAAAAGATAACAGATGACATTAATAAAATCAATTTCGGGAATCAGAGGTACTATTGGTGGCAATGTCGGAGATAATTTGACACCGGTGGATATTGTGCGTTTTGTAAGTGCATTTGCATCTATGATGCAGCAAAAACATGGGAAAAAGGATATTCGTTTTGTGTTGGGAAGGGATGCTCGTGTCTCCGGTGAGATGGTCAATCATCTTGTCGTAGGTAGTCTGATGGGGATGGGAGTAAGCGTGATTGACGGAGGACTTTCCACTACTCCTACGGTAGAGATGGCGGTAACCGAATGGAATGCCGATGGAGGTATTATTTTGACGGCAAGTCATAATCCCGCTCCGTGGAATGCTCTTAAGCTTCTCAATGAAAAGGGTGAGTTTATTGATGATAAGGAAGGGAAAGAGGTGTTGCGTTTGGCTGATAATGAGGATTTTGACTATGCAGAATATGCTCATCTTGGGACTTATTCCAAAGTGGGAAATTTTATCGAAAAGCATATTGAGAAAATTTTAGAGTTGCCGTTGGTGGATGTTGAAGCTATCCGCAATGCCCATTTTTCCGTTGGACTGGATGCTGTCAATTCTACGGGTGGAATTGCCATTGCACCTTTGTTGGAAGCTTTGGGGATTGAAAAATTTGAGTGTTTGTATTGTGAACCCAATGGACTGTTTCCACACAATCCGGAGCCTGTTCCCGAAAATTTAACCGATATTTCAAAAATGATTCGGGATAAATCGTTGGATATTGGTTTTGTGGTGGACCCGGATGTTGACCGCCTGGCAATTATTATGGAAAACGGAGAAATGTTTGGTGAGGAATATACTTTGGTGGCAGTCGCAGATTATATTTTGCAAAACACCAAAGGAAATACCGTTTCGAATATGTCTTCGACTCGCGCTTTGAAAGATATTACCGGGAAATACGGTGCTTCTTACCAAGCTTCGGCGGTAGGTGAAGTCAATGTCGTCAAGCTGATGCGTGAGACGAAAGCGATTATCGGTGGAGAAGGAAATGGAGGGGTGATTTATCCTGAATTGCATGCAGGTAGGGACGCATTAGTAGGAATCGCATTGATACTTAGTTATTTGGCAAAAAGAAAAATCAAGGTCTCGTCGCTGCGGGCAGAACTCCCCGAATATGTTATTTCAAAAAATAAAATTCAATTAAATCCGGCTATGAATGTTGACCAAATACTTACAAATATAAGGGCGGATTTCTCCGGCTATCCTGTTAGTACGATTGATGGAGTGAAAATTGAATTTGAAACCGGATGGGTACATCTTCGTAAGTCTAATACCGAACCGATAATTCGTATCTATGCCGAAGGTAGGGATGAGAATGAAGCCAATACATTTGCAGCTATGGTGATTGATAAAATTGAGCGGATGATGTTGAATTAGTGGTGTGACATTACTTTTTTTGACCGGACTCATCTATACTATTGAGTGAAAATTTTTTTTCTTCAAATTATCATTCTTCGTTGTTTTAAAGCGACTTAACTTCTTGCCGGTTTGATTGTTGATTCTTTTTTGCAGGGGTGCGAAGTATATTTTCCCATTGGAGAATTGCTGTGAAACAACGACTGTGCGAAAAACTTTCATCAAGGCAGTGGGGCAGTGCATAATTAATTTTGCAAATAATTGAATTATTACTTCTTATTTCAAAACAAAAATTATCTAATTTTGTTCTTTTAATAACAATAAATTTCGCAGTGTGCAATGAAGGAAAAAACAGTGTTGCCAGGCGGAGAAAAAAGAGTGATTATGGTTGCAAAAATTAAAAAGATATTATTTTCCATTTCCTTTACGGGTGTTTTGTTATTGCTTTTTGCCATTGCTGTCGGACTGGCTACTTTTGTGGAACGGGATTATGGTACGGAAACATCCAGGGCTTTGATATACAATTCATTATCCTTAGAGATTTTGATTGTCTTATTGGTGGTCAATCTGATAGGGAGCATTGTCCGATACCGGATGTATCGACGGGCAAAGTGGGGTGTATTTGTTTTTCATTTGTCATTTATTTTTATTTTTCTCGGTGCCGGAATCACCCGTTATATTAGTTTTGAAGGAAGTATGCATATCCGTGAAGGTGAATCTTCTGCTGAGATGAATTCTATGAATTCTTATTTGCGCTTTGAAGCGGAAAGCGGAGGGGAGAAGAAGCTTATTGAGAAACAAATCTTTGTTTGTCCGGCTTCTGTGAAGCATATTAATCCTTCTTTTACCATCAATAATAAGGAGGTGGAAATAAAATTTATCAACTATTTTGCCGGAGGAAGTACTAAGATTGAAAGCAGCGATACGGGCATTCCTGCTCTTACGTTGGTTACTTCGGGAGTCCATTCGGGGCGGAAGGAATCTTCACTTATGCAGTATGACACTTTGCGAGTAGATAAGGTAAAGTTTAGTTTTCAAAATCAGAAACCAGCTGATATTCAGTTTCTTATACGTGATGATGCTTTGTATATTTTCCCCGCTGATACATTGAAACGCATAGATATGCAGACGCAAGCGATGAGTTTTTTGCCCGGAGATAGCATTCACAAATTGGAGCTTATGCAGCTGTATTCATTCCACGATCTGAGTTTTGTCGTGAAGTCATATTTGCCGAAGGCACAAAAGATAATGACAAGCAAGCCTAATGTGAAAGCCGGAGAAACAAGGGATGTGATTGAATATGAGGTGCGTGTGGATGATGTTAGCCGAAAAATCTTTTTGTATGGAGGAAAGGGGATGTTTGTCAAACCGCAGGAGTTGGAGGTGAATAAGGTGAAGTTTAAATTCGGGTTTGGAGGGAAAATGTTACATTTGCCTTTTTCTATCGCTTTGACCCGGTTTAATATGGATCGTTATCCCGGCTCAAACAGTCCTGCATCATACGAAAGTTTTGTCCGGCTTATAGATCAGGAGAGGGGCGTTGATATGGATTATCATATATATATGAATCATATTTTAAATTACAGGGGATATCGATTTTTTCAGTCTTCTTACGATCAGGATGAGAAGGGAACGATATTGTCTGTGAATCATGATTCTTGGGGAACTTTGTTTACATATTTGGGATAT
Source organism: uncultured Bacteroidales bacterium (assembly GCA_964562195.1). Taxonomy (GTDB): domain Bacteria; phylum Bacteroidota; class Bacteroidia; order Bacteroidales; family S143-32; genus S143-32. Next base: position 12,629 of record CAZLTF010000210.1, read on the forward strand.
TTTTTGATGACATTGGGAATGATAATTTCTTTATTTCACAAAAAAGGAAGGTTTAGAATATTGGCAAATCAATTTGCAAAAGTCCGGGCTTCTGTGTTTGTTTTTTTCTTCTTGCTGTCGGCAGTTCGCCTTTCGGCAAATGATACTATTCCGGTGTCACCTGTACCACAACATCTGGCTGCCTCCTTTTCTACGATTTTGGTTCAGTCTCATGACGGACGAATAAAACCGATGCATACATTTGCTAATGAGTTGGTTAGAAAGATTACCGGTACGTCTTCTTATGGAGAACAAAAGCCTGAGCAAATAATTCTCGGGATGATGGCATATCCCTCTCAATGGCAAAAAGTACCTATGATAAAAATCACTCATGAAGCTTATCACGGGCTGCAAAAATTTCTTTATACGGAGAAAAAATATGTGTCATTTGAGGATTTGATCGATCCGGTAGCAGGCTACAAATTGTCCAAAGTCGTTCAAGAAGCATATTCCAAAGCTCCCCAAAGGAGAAACAAATTTGATAAAGAGGTTTTGAAAGTGGATGAGGTGGTCAATATTGCGTATATGATATATCAAGGGGACTTGTTCCGGATTTTTCCTGTCCGGGATGATGCAAATCATACGTGGATAGAATCCAAAAAAGCGGATCAATACCTCAATGGCGAAGAAGCACTTTTCGTCAAGGGGATATTATCGATGTATTTGACCGAAATAAAGAAGGGTGATCAGGAAAAGGCGGATTATTATCTCCAATTTATACGGGATTATCAAAAGAAAAATTCCGGTGATATCTATTTGAGTGAAAATAGAATCAAGGCGGAAATAATGTATAATGAGCTGAATATTAACTATAAATTGATGATTTGGTATGCTATTTTGGGCTTTATCTTATTGGTAATTCAGTTTTTGGCTTTATTGATACCCAAGATTAATATTCGTTTGATTAATCAAATCGCATTTTATCTTCTTTTTCTATTGTTTTTGGGACATAGTCTGGGGATGGGTGTGCGTTGGTATATTTCGGGACATGCTCCGTGGTCAGATAGTTATGAGTCAATGATTTATATAGCATGGGCAAGCATTCTTGCGGGCTTACTCTTTGGGCGAAAATCGGCATTTGCACTTTCGGCGACGGCTATATTAAGTGCTTCCTTGATGTCTGTAGCTATGATGACTTGGGTAAATCCGGAGATTACAAATCTGGTGCCCGTATTGAAGTCTTATTGGTTGGTATTGCATGTAGCGGTTATTATTTCCAGTTATGGTTTTTTGGGGCTTGGAGCTTTCTTGGGATTGTTTAATCTGTTGATTATTAATTTCAAAACAGACAAAAATCACTTACGTTTGGATAAGACTGTAGGTGAATTAACGATTATTATCGAAATGACGCTGACACTTGGGTTATATTTATTGAGCATTGGTGTATTTCTCGGAGCGATATGGGCAAATGAATCTTGGGGACGTTATTGGGGATGGGACTCGAAGGAAACTTGGTCTTTTGTGAGTATGTTGATTTACGGTTTTGTAATACATATGCGTTTTATTCCCGGATTGAAATCCAAAGTGGTTTTTAATATCGCTTCGTTTTTTGCGTTTGCTACTATTTTAATGACATATTTCGGTGTGAATTTTATTCTGACGGGATTACATTCTTATGCCTCCGGTGATGGTTTTACGGTGCCTCCTATCACTTATTATGCAATATCTGTTTTTGTTATTCTCGCGATAATGGCAGTAGTTGTCGAACGAAAATATCGTGGGACACTTGAAAAATCTTAGCATACAAGATTTGATATTTGTAGTGCATAGAAATCATGGGATTCCCTGTCCCTAAGTACATATTTTTATCCGTTTTTTTGTTGATTTACAATATAGTTTGAAGAAAAATTAGAATAATTGTAAAAAACTGATTTGCAGTATAATAGCCTGTGGTTTTTGAATGATTTATGAATACGTTTTTGAATATGGCACAATAATTGGATAATTTCGACTAATAATAAACAATAATTTTTGAAATTATGAAACAAGTAAAACAAAGTATTTTAATCGTATTGTTTTTGGTATTGTTACAGACTGTAAACGCACAGAAAAAGAGCTTGGCGGTATTTAATTTGGATAGTCAAGGGGTTGAGTTGACTCCTGATCAGCTTGGCAATTTGGCACGTATGGAGATTGAAAAGTTGGATTTGTACGAAGTAATGGATCGATATGATGTAAACTATATGATCAAAAAACACCAATTGGATATCGAGGGATGCTATGGCAAAATTTGTTTGGTCGAAATGGGCAAACTTATCGGATCGGACAAAATGTTAAGTGGTAGTGTAGAATTGTATGGGGATAAAATTGTTGTGAGCATTCGTCTGATAGATGTAGCCACCGAAACAATCGAGAAGGCGCAAGTCCGGGAATTTTTAAATTTGCAGGACGAGTTGCAAGCAATGGTCAGAATCGTGCTGAAAGAAATGTTTGGAATGCAAGTAGATGAGTTGTTATTGGCACGGATTACCAAAAATAATCAATATGAGAGCGTTATCAACAATCCCAATGAGACCACTCTCAATCTTGGAGGACCTCGTTTGGGGATTACCTACTTTACCGGAGAATTGGGCAGACGACTACAGGAAGACAAAAAATCGGGAGGCTTTGATGCATACTATCCTGCAATGTTTATGTTTGGTTATCAGATTGAAATACAGTATCTTAATTCGGGAAATTTTCAGTCGCTTTTTGAGTTTGTACCTTCTATTACCGGGGTTGATCAAGGATTGTTGCTTCCCAATCTTGCGGTGATGATTGGTTTTCGTCACAATGTAAAAGGGTGGGAATTTGCATTGGGACCAACGGTAGGAATGGTGAAATCGGCAAGTGGGTATTTTGATGCCGACGGCAAGTGGAATTTAAAAGGTGCTTGGGATGGCGGAGATGGTGAGAATCCGCATGTGATCGAAAAGAGAGTCGATAGTCGTGGTGTGGTAGATTATCATACCGGTTTTATTGTTGCTGCCGGTAAATCATTCAGGTCGGGGAGGATGAATTTTCCTGTGAATGCCTATATGATACCATCCAAAGATGGAATACGTTTTGGAATCACGTTTGGGTTTAATGCGAAAAGATAAATGATGGTCATAGAAAGAAATGCAAAACCAAATTCTCATACCATTTGCCCCCGTAGTTTGACTTCGGGGGTATTTTTTTTGATCTTGCGGATATTTATTTACAAAAAAAGGTGTTACGCATAATCGTGTAACACCTTGATATAAAGATAATATATTTTATTCTTTCAAAATACCTTTTGAGATAACGACTCTCTGAACTTGGTTGGTGCCTTCATAGATTTGACAAAGCTTGGCATCCCGCATCATTTTTTCCACTTCAAACTCCCACGTATATCCGTCGCCACCCATTACTTGTACGGCATCGGTCGTGACTTCCATTCCGATATCGGAAGCGTACATTTTGGACATTGCAGACAATTTGTTCAGTCTTTTTTTGTCGAAGTCATAAGCCCAAGCTGCATTCCAAGTCAAGAGGCGTGCAGTCTCGATCTTCGTTGCCATATCTGCCAACATAAATCCGATTGCTTGATTGGCGGCAATGGGTTTGCCAAATTGAATACGGTTTTTTGCCCATTCTTTGGCGGTTTCGTAAGCGGATCTGGCATTTCCGACGCTAAGTGCGGCAACACCTGTACGCGTACGGTCAAAGGTTTTCATAGCGATGATAAACCCATGTCCTTCGCCACCGAGCAAATTTTCGGCAGGGATTTCTACATCTGTAAAAATAATTTCATTTTGAACGGAAGCTTTTTGTCCCATCTTATTCATATGAGGTTTGATTTCTACACCCGGCGCATCAGATGGAACGACAAAAGCGGAAAGGCTACGCGAACCTCTTTCGGGATCTGTCAACGCAAATACCGTGATAAACATAGATGCTTCCGCATTGGTAATGAATCTTTTGTGTCCGTTGATAATGTATTTGTCACCTTTTTTGATGGCGGTGGTTTTGATTCCTTGTACATCGGAGCCTGCATTGGGTTCGGTCAAACCATAAGCGGCTACTCCTTGTGCTTCGTTGATAGCGCCGAAGAATTTTTTCTTTTGATCATCGGAAGCGGCAATAAACAAAGGTGTCAGTGCTAAGGTATTGGCTTCGATACTTATTCCCATTCCGACACATCCGGCACCAAGCTCTTCCGCTGCGATAGCTCCATCCAGCAATGAGTGACCATGTCCACCGTATTGCTTGGCGATAGGACCATTCATAACACCTTCTTTGTAGGCGGCTTTCACGATTTCCCATGGAAATTCGGCACTTGCATCATATTTCAAACGGTTGGGTACAATCCATCTTTGTGCGAAATCACGATATTTTTCTTGGATCTCCTTTTGTTCGGGAGTCATACTAAAATCAATCATATTTATTTATTTTTTTGTTGTGAATATTATTATTTTTTACGTTCATAAAAGCTTTTGGCGTATTGAGTCATTGCTCTCATACTCATTCCCATCGTAGAGAAGCCTCCATCATGAAAGAGGTTTTGCATATTGACTTTGCGTGTCAAATCGGAGAACATTACCGTGATATAATCGGCGACTTCGTCGGCGGTTGCGTTTCCCAAGGGGGACATGCGTTCTGTAAAGTCAAGCAAGCCTTCCAAGCCGCGTATTCCACTGCCGGCTGTGGTCATCGTGGGCGATTGGGAGATGGTGTTGATTCTTACATTTTTTTCACGACCATAGATGTATCCGAAGCTACGGGCAATGGATTCCAACAGGGCTTTGGCATCTGCCATATCATTGTAGCCATACAGGGTTCTCTGGGCGGCGATATATGACAGGGCTAAAATCGATCCCCACTCGTTGATGGCATCCATTTTATATGCGGTTTGAATTATTTTGTGAAATGAAATTGCCGAAATATCCAAAGTTTTCATAAAATAATTGTAATCCACATCGTGGTATTCTCTTTTCTTTCTGACATTGAGCGACATACCGATCGAATGTAGCACAAAATCAACTTTTCCGTCAAAATGCTCCATTGCGGTTTCAAACACATTTTCAATGTCTTTGACGCTGGTAGCATCGGCGGCTACCATAGGTGAGTTGGTTTCTTCGGCAAGGTCTTTTAATTCTCCGAAACGGATTGCAGTCTGTGTGTTGCTGAGTAAGAGCTGCGCACCCTGTTCATGGGCTTTGAGTGCTGCCCTCCAAGCGATCGACTTGGAATCAAGTGCTCCGAAAATAATTCCTTTTTTCCCTTCCAATAAGTTTTTTACCATATTCTTATTTATTTGGCTGCAAAAGTATATTTTTTTTTAATACGAAAAATATTGAATATTTACGATCTGTCATTCAGCAATTATTATCTGCTTTGGGGGGCTTTTGTTTTTGATGTTTGAGATGGATTTATGCTACTAATATGTATAGTGTATATTTTTTTTTGCAGAAAAAATCAATTTATTAGGAAATAAAAGTCATTTTTTTTGTAAATGAAATCCAAAAATATTGTAATATTGCAAAATATAATCCATGACGATGAGTTCGACGACAGAAACAGCATTGAAAGTATTGAAAACATTGGAATTGTTGTCCGGATACAGAAAATATTCAAAAGAGGAGATTGCCGAACGGCTCGAAGTTTCAACAAGGACAGCTGAACGCTATATTGCGACTTTGCGGGAATTTGGTTTCGTGATTAGCCGTAAAGATGGATTGTATATTGTCGAAAAACATACGCAGAAGTTTAAGGATATCAGTACCTTGTTGCATTTTTCGGAAGAGGAAGCACAAATTCTCAACAGGGCTATTCATTCGATAGATTCGAATACACGGATAAAAGGAAGTTTGATTTCAAAATTAGTCGCTTTGTATGATTCTGACCGGATAGCTGTTGAATTTGTCGGGAAAGAAAAGACTGGTACGATTGCTCCTTTGTTGCAAGCCATTCAAGAAAAAAAATGTGTTAAGATTAAAAATTATCATTCTTCGGGGAGTGGAAAAATCCGTGACAAATTGCTTGAACCTTTTGAATTTACACCCAATTATATTTCGATTTGGGCTTACGAACCCGCCAGTAAAATGAATAAATTGTATAAAATAGATCGAATGCAAGAGGTTTTGCTGTTAGAAAAAGGCTGGGAATTTCGACAAGAACATAAATCCGATTATCTGGATTGTTTCAGAGTGGGTGGCAAGAAAAAAATACCGGTTTCCTTCCGGATGAGCCTTTTGGCTAGGAATCTTTTGATAGAAGAATATCCACTTTCGGAAAGTTTTGTTACCAAAATACATGATGATTTGTATGCTTTTGACGGATGGATAAGCAAATTTGATGGTCTCGGACGGTTTGTTTTGGGATTGCCCGGTGAAATTTATAATATTAAACCTGCTGAATTTCAGAGGTTTTTGTATGAAAAGGTGAAAATGTTTAAGAAAAAATAATCGAATGACATATTGTGACATTGGTATTTTGTTATTTTGCAAAATAAAAATCATTATTGCGATTGTCTGAAAAAACAGTAATAACTATGAGAATACATTTAACAATATCAAAACCTGAAGTGCCCGTCCCCTTCAATCATCAACATAAAATTGTCGGAGCTATTCATAAATGGTTGGGAGTGAATGAAGAACATGGGAATCTCTCCCTTTATTCATTTTCTCAGCTTCAAAAAGGACGGGTAAAAGATGGTAAATTGGTTTTCCCATACGCTACCGGACTCTTTATTAGTAGCTATGATGGTGACTTTCTGAAACGCTCGATCGAAGGAATATGGAATGATCCGGAGATTGCCTACGGTATGAAAGTGACGGGAATTATTTTTCAGGAAGATCCCGATTTGTCGACTATCACACTGTTTCACACGGCAAGTCCGATCTTGGTAAAAAATAGGGAGGATGATAAAATCAAACATTATCATTACTCCGAAGAGGAGACCGCCCGGATAATGACAGACACCATGCGTTCGAAAATGAAGCGCGCCGGAATACCTGAGGATCCGGAGCTTTCGATTCGTTTTGATAATAAGTATCCGCGAGCCAAAACACAATTGATAGATTATAAAGGAATAAAAAATCGTGCCAACCGCTGTCCTGTTCTTGTTCAAGGTAGCCCGGAAACCAAACAGTTTGTTTGGAACGTCGGCATAGGCAACTCGACGGGTATCGGTTTTGGAGCTTTGAAATAAAAAATGGGAATATGATACACGAAATAGTAAAATTTATTGAATATCTTGAGAAGAATAGTCCTGAGATTTTTCAGGAAAACCTTAAATTGAAAGAAGGATTATATGTTTTCTTGGAAAAGGAAGAAAATAAAATTATTATCAAAGAAGAAAATATTTTGCGTGTTGATAAAAATACGGAACGAAATGAATTGTATGAGAAGTTTTTGGAATTAAAAGTAAATACGGAAATGATAAATGCAATGAAAAGTTTTAATTCCGGTCCCAAAATATATATTGAAATAGGTTCTCCTTTTGCTATTTCCATACCATACAAATCAATTACCGAAAAGGGAATCAATAAAAGATTAAGTGCCGCTGAGGCCTACTTTAAAGCAGCTGAAAAATATTTACCTGATGAAATTTCCAAACATAAAGAATGGGAAAGTGAATTTAAAAAATTTGTTCTTACGCAAGTGTATGATCTGATAGAAGAGAAAGAATATTTTAAGGAGTTGAAAAAAACGGATACCATATACTTTTTTATGAAAGAACCGACTTTAAATGATTATAAAAAGAATCACCAAAGGTTCCTGTCAGAAAAATTATTCAATAAAGACAAATTCAATATAAAGACAAATACAGGCAAGTTATTCGGAATTAGTGATGAACTCAGTGGATTTAATGATAAAAAAGTTTTTTTAAAGCATAAAACGGCGCCGATTGAACTTAATTACAGAGTATCGGGAAATGATGCAATGAAACTTTATAAATTTTTCAGATTACAACAAAAAAATAAAATACTGCCAAATCCGATGCCTGTATTTGTGGATAAGAATGAATTAACAGAAGATGTTATTCAATTTTATAAAGAGGATACAAAAAGAGGACATAAGGAAATAGTAGAACATTTGATACAAGACAAGAAAGCAGATTTACAAAACTATTATTTAATATTTTTTCAAAACAATTTAAAGGGTAGCAGAATTATTGATTTGGATTTTGTTCCGGTTTTTAAATATAACACTGATGATATGCCGGTTGTTTATGCAATTTTCAATGTAAAAAGTAAAGAAAAAGGAAATATTTTACAAGACTTAAATGTTAATAATATATTTCATTTCCAATCGTCAATTTTAAATACTATATTTAATAATCAATTAATTACTGAAACGAAAAATGGTTTATGGATTAAGTATTTTGATGATTTGGATGTAAAACCGGAATATGGTACGACTGAAACAATCGTAAATTTATTTTATAAGTATCGAAAATCATTTTATGATTTTATATATAAATCAAAGCGTCAAGCAATTACACAGTCAATGTTTTATGATATTATGTCAAATACAATACTTGACGATATTAAACATGATAAAGATTATGACAAAACCATTATGATTAAAAAGAAACTAAATATATGG
>CAZLTF010000211.1:0-3328 GCA_964562195.1 uncultured Bacteroidales bacterium
CGGCTGTATCGCTTTGCGGCTGATCAGCAGGAGGTGGTGTTGTCTGTGTCATTTTTTGGGTGTCTTCAATGTGACCGGGCGGGTTTCCGGTATCATGGAAATTCAAATTGACAGGACACTAGTTAAAAGGGGCTAAGGGGTCAATGCTTGCGCAGGAGTTATTTTAGTGCAAAACCCACTGTCGGCCAATCAACTGGCCATCGTTTATAAGAGCCTGTTAACCACTATTGCCCATTGTCATGCAGAATGGGTGAGAAGCAAAGAAAAAGCTGCCCGAAGTGTAGGCATCACCTCAACGACATACAATTTGCCAAGCAATACTTCGGAAGAGGAACTTCTCGAGGTTATCGATTTTCTCAATAAGGATGAACAGATTAGTGGATATATTGTCCAATTGCCTCTACCTGAACATATAAATGAACAAAAGATTTTGATGGCTATCGACCCTAAAAAAGATGTGGACGGATTTCATCCGGCTAATATCGGAAGAATGGTTTTGGGTTTGCCTACTTATATTCCGGCTACGCCTCTTGGCATCTTGGAATTACTCCAAAGAAACGAGATAGAGGTAGAGGGGAAGAATGTAGTGGTGTTGGGTAGAAGTCATATTGTAGGTATGCCGATGAGTATTTTACTTTCTCAAAAGGCAAATTATGGGAATGCTACGGTGACGCTTTGTCACAGTCGTACCAAAAATCTAAAATCGATAGTCAGAGAAGCAGATATCGTGATTGCCGCTATTGGTGTTCCCGGATTTGTTACTGCCGGCATGATAAAACCCGGTGCTGTTGTCGTTGATGTAGGAATACACCGCGTAGAGGCAGATACCGAAAAAGGATATAAATTGATAGGAGATGTTGATTTTGAGGAGGTGGAAAAATTGACCAAAGCGATTACACCTGTCCCCGGTGGTGTAGGTCCGATGACGATTGCCGGGCTTCTGATGAACACGTTGAAAGCTCATAAAAAGGAAGTTTACGGATAGCCCTTTTGGATCAGATCGCGATATCCACACTTTTGCATTTGATAGCTTGTCTGTGATGAAACGAACGAAAATGAAAATGGTAAAACAAAGTTTTGCGGATAATGAATCTTATCGATTTTTGCGAGAAGATCCATATATTTTATTTGAAATGGATGATATAAACAAAATGTAAATCAATGATACGCAATAAGTTATTTGTAATATTTGTCTTCTTTTTCTTTTCAAACCTTATTGCACAGGACAGACTTTGTGTCCGTGAAGTCAGCAAAAAAATCAAGATCAAAAAATATATCAAAATTTCCAAAAAAGTAGATGAGACCTCCGGATTAATTATTTTTCGAGGCAATTTTCTTACGCATAATGATAGTGGGGGAGAGCCGGTACTTTATAAACTCAACCCAAAAACCGGAAAAGTGGTGGGAAAGATAATCATTTCCAATGCAAAAAACCGGGATTGGGAAGATATTACGCAGGATGAAAGCTATATTTATGCAGGTGATTTTGGAAATAATAGTGGAAGTCGCAAAGATCTGTGTATCTATAAGATAGCCAAAAAAGATATACAGCACAAAGAGGATATTGTGAAAGCCGAAAAAATCATTTTTCACTATAAGGAGCAAGACAATTATAAAAAAAGGTCATTAAAACATAATTTTGATTGCGAAGCAATGACAATCTATGAAGATAAAATTTTACTTTTTACCAAGAATTGGAAGAACAAAAAGACACGTATTTATACGCTTCCAAAAGAAGCCGGAGACTACGAAATAGAGGCTTTTCAAAAATGTGATGTCAATGGATTGATCACCGGAGCTTCCTACAATAAAAAATTACATACGCTTTGCTTGATTGGCTACCTCGACTATCGACCGTTTATGGTGATTGATTATTCTTTTGCAGGAGAATTGGAAAACAGTCAGCGTATTGGAATCAAAAAGAGACGCTTCTCACAGACTGAAGGAATATTTTTGAATGACGAAGAGGACATTTTTATTTCATCCGAAAAGACCAAAAGGTTTCATCAAAATATTTACAGAATCTCACTTGAAGATACCCAAAAATTAAATCATCAATGAAAGAAATTATCAACTCAGCGGATGCATTGAGACAAGGACTTGAACTTCCATTGATGGAGGAGTTTTATAGTATTCAGGGAGAGGGCTTTAATACGGGCAAAGCTGCCTATTTTGCACGCATTGGCGGTTGTGATGTGGGGTGCAAATGGTGTGATTCGAAAGAGTCTTGGAATGCTTCAAAATGGCCTGCTACTCCTACCGATCACATTCTTGAAAATATCTTGCAATGTCCGGCAAAGGCAGTTGTCGTAACCGGAGGAGAACCATTGATGTATAATCTCGATTATTTTTGTAAACAATTGAAAGAAAATAAGATAGAGACGTTTTTGGAGACAAGCGGGGCTTATCCTCACAGTGGAAATTGGGATTGGATTTGTCTCTCTCCCAAACAAAATCAACCTCCATTGCAAGATATGCTCTCACGCGCTCATGAGCTTAAAGTAATTATTGAGAGTGAGAAGGATTTTGAATGGGCTGAAAAGAATGCAAAGCTTGTCAATGAAACTTGCTATTTGTACCTGCAACCCGAATGGAGCAAAAGAGATCAGATGATGCCCCAAATTGTTGAGTATATTTTGGACCATCCCCAATGGCGTATCTCTATCCAGAGTCATAAATATATGCGGATTCCTTAGAATAATATCTACTGCTATCAATATCCGCCCCCAATAATCACTTATCTTCCTCTCAATACAGCAATATCCTTATTTATTGACAAATGTAGGGACTTTGTATCTTGTTTTGTTGTTTGTTTAAACAGGGTTTGCTGAAAAACTCTCAAACAGATGAAAAAGAATAAATTATGTAAATATTCCAATAATTAAGTGCAAGAGAAATCAGCGTTTTCTCCCCAAAAGTCTTGCATTTATGAGCATAGTCAAAAAAACAAACAAGCTAAAAAATGAAGGCAATCTGTGATTTTCAGCAGACCCTATCTATAGTTTTAACGACAGCCCGAAGATTGTGGAATAGTTTATTTGTTTAAATCCGGTATCGACAGCACTTTCATTGGTGTAGTTAAAGCTTATTTTCGCAGATATTCTTTTTGAAAGTGGCATTAATATATCAGTTAATAATCTATATCTATAATTGTTTATTGAATTAAAAAGAAAGGGGTTGATGAAAAAACTGTGTTTAACTATAAGTTTATTTTTTAACAAAACATATTCTCCATTTAATATTGCTGAATAGCGAATACCTTTGTAATTCAATGACTTATCTACCATAAATTGTTTTTCCTCATACGATATTGAGTTTATCATTACCA
>CAZLTF010000212.1:0-2193 GCA_964562195.1 uncultured Bacteroidales bacterium
TTGTTGCGAAGGGCAGAAAAATTGGATCCCGGTAATATGCAGATTAAGAGAATGTTGCAAGAATTGTAAGTGATGAAGAAAAAATATCTTGTTGTAATACAAGGACCTACGGCAGTAGGAAAAACAAGCTTGTCGATCGACTTGGCAAAGTCTTTAAATGCCGAAATCCTATCTTCGGATAGCCGGCAGTTTTATCAAGAGTTGAGAATTGGCGTTGCGAGACCTTCGCCCCAAGAGCTGGCAAAAGTCAAACATCATTTTATTGCACATCTTTCGATTCACGATTATTATAGTGTTTCGCATTACGAACAAGATGTATTGCAATTGTTAAAATCATATTTCTTAACCAAAGATGTCGCTTTGCTTGTCGGTGGTTCGGGGATGTATAGCGATGTGGTCTGCAATGGCATCGACCATCTGCCGGATCCGGATGAGAAATTGCGCTTACGTTTGAATGAAAAATGGCAAAAAGAAGGACTCGAAAGCATACGGAATGAACTTAAGATCCGGGATCCCGAATTTTATGAAATGATTGACCTCAATAATCCCAAACGCGTGTTGCGTGCTCTGGAAGTATGTATGCAAACGGGAAAAAAATATTCTCAACTTCGTTCTCAACCCAAACGAAAAAGAGAATTTGAGATTATAAAAATAGGATTGCGCTTGCCGCGTGAAATTTTAGTGGAGAGAATTCATAGAAGAGTGGATATGATGATGAAGGAGGGCTTGTTGGATGAAGTGAAGCAAATGTTTGAATGGAAGGATTTAAATGCTTTGAATACAGTGGGATATAAAGAATTGTTTGCCTATCTGCAAGGAGCCTGGACATTGGATTTCGCAATCGGGAAGATCAAAACCAATACACGCAGATTCTCCAAGAGACAGATGACTTGGTATCGCAAAGATGCAGAGATTCGTTGGTTTGAAGCTGACCGGAAACAAGAAATTCTAAATTATCTGGAGCAGAAAATCGATCGATAGGGTAAGCTGAAAAAACTTTCAAACAGGTGAAAGAGAATAGATTACGTGAAAATATCAAGAATGAGTCCAGTCAAATAATTTGCAATCTTCTTTTTTTTATCTCCTTTCTCCAAATTTTTATTACCTTTGCGGATAAAAAAATATGAAAAGACTTTTATTGATTGTTGCTTTGTTTGCCGTATTTTCTCAGTCTGCCTTTGTTCAAACGAGCATTGAGGGAAGAGTCACAGATGAAATGAATTATCCGCTTTCAAATGTTTTGGTGAGCCAAAATAATGATAATGTCTCATTGACAGATGAAAATGGGGAATTTAGATTAACTCTGAGTCAGGATGATGCACAGAGTATTATTATTACCCATCACCTTTATAAGGATGTGATAATCAATAGGTTGGATACGGTAAGCTCTCCTCTTGTTATCCGGATGAAACTTAAAAATAACTTTTATCAAGATACGCTTTATCTTCCCAACGATTCGGTGCAGCAAAGAGACTATATTCTTATAGAAAGAATCGGTTTGTATGTTGATAATCTGAAATTTGAAGATTTTGAATCTCTGTTTTCAGAAGAATGTATCAATAAATTGAATTTGTCGGGAAGGGGTTATAGCTTCGATCTTGAGTATATCAATGAAAGAAAGCTTTCTTATGGTGCACATTTTGTCATAAATTATGGCTCGGAAATAAAGTTGGATTCTTTGGAAATATCTACTCATTACCAGCAGTATGGTTTGGATTTAGGATATAAATTATTTGATAGTAAACGTATATTATTGATACCCGAATTGCGACTCAACTGGAGTCGGTATCGCTTACTCTCTTATTCCTCTTCTACTCCGGTAACGATGACTCAATATCTCGAAAAGAGAGAGCTGGACCTTCGTTTCAATCAGGTAAACTTTGCAACAGGTTTGCATCTTGCCTTCAAAATCCACGGTCAAGAAAATGGGAGGGCGCTTGTGATCGGTGGTTATCTTGGCTATGCCACACCTCTGTTTGATACGTGGATTTATTCGGCAGGAAATCGTGTCACCTCATCTAATAAACTCCTTTCGCGCGGGGTGGTGTTCGGAATGAGTTTGACATTACTATATGATTGATAGATAGTATTTTATACAAACGCCAACTTGGAAGAAACTATATTGTTCTGTCAATGGCTGTTGTGGATATGCCGCAACATAGGGGCTGTTGAAAAACTCTCAAACTAGTGAAA
>CAZLTF010000213.1:0-1900 GCA_964562195.1 uncultured Bacteroidales bacterium
TTTTTTTTCCTTGCTCAACTTCTCCCACCCACATCTGGTAAACAAGCTCATGAAGTTTTGGCATGTACTTATCGAGCGCCTCAACACGAACTTGGTACAAAAAGTTAACAATCTCGCTCAAATCGTTAACAGTAAACCTAAATCCGTTATATATTTTCAACGACATCGATCTTTCTCCACTATTTATTCATTGCCAAAATTTTTTTGTTAATCTTGCTAATTTTTTCTCCATACACCATTGCGCGAACAATATCTCTTTTCACATACATATAATAATCATACCAGGATTGAAGAGACGCACGTTCCTTAAACAATTCTTTTTTTGTTTGCTTTGTCATGTTGATTCCTTTTCACTTTTCTACTTTTTTACCTCATTTCATAATTTTCTAAACGCTTGTACAACTATCTTGTTTAAACACTGCCATTATTAATTTCCCATCAACAACATTTGGGAAGGCAATTTGTATTTGCTTATCAATTACCCTCGTTAGGCTGGCGCCCAAAGCATAATAAAATATTGGTACACCGGAATCAAAATAAAACTTCCTAATCCCGGCTTGCATTGCGGCTTTAATTATATCTATGGTTTCGCCAACAACATTTTTTAATTGTTCACTACTTGTGTTGACAGATAATCCCGCAATTTTTTCCGTCACATCATTTACTCCGGGAAATTCAGTTGGCACCACATTAAATTTTCTCAAAAATTCCATCTGGCTATCGGTAAAACGCTTTTTTGAAAAAGCAATAATTTTCTGTTCTTTCATATAACCTCCTATTCAATAAATTTATTGAACCCCGGGTGGGATTCGAACCCACAACCTACAGATTAGAAGTCTATTGCTCTATCCAATTGAGCTACCGGGGCTCTTTGTTTATTCTTCTGCAATTATTTTTTCATAACACGCTTTAATCACCTTTGCATCATAAAGCGCATTGTGTTTTTTTCCATCAATTTCAACATCAACGATGTCTTCTCTTGAAATGTTGAACGCATCCTTATCAGAAACACCGTAATATCTGGCAATATCTTGATTAATGTCGTGGCATGTCGGTGACAAAACACCGGGCAATGAAAAAGCATCTCCAAATATGTCAACAAACAGAACCATGTCGTAATGACAAACATCGGAAACAAGTTGCAGCGGTTCATTAAATTGTGACAACCATTCTGTAAGATATTTCTTGACAGAATCTTTGTCGCCAACCATTTCAAACTGAACCGCATCAATCGGGTAAGGAACTGTCACTATGTGTTGATAATCAATATCATCCTTAAACTTAAGATGATTAATCACATTCTCACGAATCCACTCGTTAACCTGTGATCGATCAAAGTCATTAAACTCCGCATAGAACGTCTTTCCATTTTCCGCCACGATTCCCAAAGAAATCAAAGTTGCATTCTTATGCAATCCTGTAAATTCTGTGTCAAAAAACAATAGCATGATAAATACCTCCTTTTTATTTTTTAATTTTCATTTCTTTTATCTCTTTATCATTCATCCATTTCAATTTTTCTTCCGCAATTTTGAAAAAGCAATAATTTTCTGTTCTTTCATAGGCTCTTAATATCTTTAAACAAACTCAATTTCTCTCCCGCAATAAGGACAATATTTAATTTCCATTTGTCCAATGCTAAGAAAAAGTAAATTATGTTTGCACGAAGTTATATATTGCTGTTCATGGGGACTATATTTTCGGGTAAGCTTCCAGCGACATTTACCTTGTTTAATATTTCTCCTTTTACCGATTTTTTGTTTATCTTTTGTCGCAATTTCTTTCCATACCTTATTTACTTTTTTCATTAAATGGAAAACGAATACAAAATATCCAGCCAGAAGAAGCGATATATAAAAATAATCTGATAATTCCGTTTTAATCGAACTATGGTAGGATT
>CAZLTF010000214.1:0-4765 GCA_964562195.1 uncultured Bacteroidales bacterium
TTTCATTTGTAGCATTTTCTTGTGCGCTAAGACATAAGCCAGAAATAATAAGAAATAAGGTAATAATATAAAATGGTCTATTCTTTTTCATAAATCGCAATCTTATCCTAATACCAATGTCAATAGTTTCACTCAAAGAACAATTGACATTTGTCTCGACAAAGGTAAATAAAATATGTTTTTGAAAAATTAGTTTTTCACAACATCAAAACAAGCATTCCGGGCGCAAACAAATGATATGTGCGGCAAAATAAAAAAAAGGACGTAGCAATCTATACAGTTCTTCATTTCAACAGAAAATTTCCACTTCTACCCTGTCTCAGAAGGAAACGGGAAGCAATCAAAGAAACCAACAAGCAGAGACTTATATTATAAGGCAATTTTTTATTCCCCTTTGGGGGGAAAAGCATACAAATATCATCTTTCGACTGTATGATGATAAAAAGAGAAAATATAAACAGCAAAATAAAATACATATGAAAAAAATTACAAATTATTTTAGTATTATCCTTCTGAGTATATTGATGGGGAGTGCTTCCGGACTACAAGCACAATTGACTATCCTGTTGGTAAACGACAATGACATAGCTTTGGACCGACTAGAGATTATTGAAAACGCATTGACAAACACAGGCTATTCCTATCTTACTTGGGACATTGTCACCAACGGATTGGCACCGAGTCTTGAGATGATGAATGCTTTCGACTTGGTGATATGGTACACCTCCAAAGATGGAAACCAATTATCATTTTGGGACAATGGAGGAGACAATGAGAATATCAAGGCTTACATTGACAACGGCGGGATGTTTTGGGTAGCCGGCTTGGATTTCCTCTTTGATCGATATCCCAATGATGAAATACCGATTGATTTTGTAGAAGGTGATTTCGCTTATGATTATCTCGGAATAACCGAATATCACGGACAATCCAAGATCGATGACGGAGTATGGAGCTCAGGACTACCCGAGCTGGACTTGGTAGATGATATGATATTCTCCATTAATCCTATGACGTGGGTCTGGGAGACCTTATATTATGCAGATGCTCTATTGCCAACTGACAATGCCACTGCCCTTTATAAAATGGGACCTATTGGATATGACTTGGATCAATATTATTCGATTATCTACAATGAAAAAGGTGACGGGAAGATTCTGACGATGGCAATCGAGCCGGCCAAACTGTCTCTTCCTTCCGAAGTGAACTTATTATTTCAAGAAGGATGTGACTATTTCAGTCAATTTGCTACGACTCTCGAAGTACCTGCTACAGCAATTGAAATTACCGCCGAAGGAGATGCCACGGAAATTACAGAAAATTTCGGATCACTTCAGCTTACGGCAAATCTTTCACCGGAAGATGTAAGCATTCCTTATGTTTCTTGGTCTTATGAAGGAGACATTGTTGTCGATTTAGACCAAAATGGCTTGCTTCATGCTTCCGGAACCGAAAGTGGTAACGGTACCGTTATCGTAAAAGCATCTACTGTCGATGGATCAAATCTGGTAGCAGAATATGAAGTCACTATTTCCAACCAAGGAACAATACCTAGTGTACTTTTAGTAAATGACAATAATAATGGAGCAAACAGATGGAGAGTAATCGATACCACATTAAACGATCTTGGAATAATTTACAATGTTTATAATATCATTACCGAGTCGGAAATTCCATCTTATGACAGGTTAAAAGAATATGATATGATCATTTGGTACACCGGAAATGACGGAATAAATCTCCATCTTTGGGAATTTGGAGACGACACACTCAACACGCTGCGATTCAATGACCCCTTGATGCAATATTTAAACAACGGAGACGGGGTTGTATGGTTGCAAGGCTTGGATTTTATGTATGACATTTTCGGTTTAGCTCCGGACTGGTTTAGTGCAGGTACTTTTATGTATGACTACATGGGTATAGACACCTATGCTTTGCAATCTCACCTTGATGCCGGACAGCAAAACCTAATGGAAATGACCGCTGTACCCGGAAATCCCATTGCCTCATTCTCCCCTGTTCACTGGTCATATGAATCGGGCTTATGGTATGCAGATGGATTTATTGCAACGAGCAATGCTCAAAAAGTGTATGAAATGCATCCGGGAGATTTGGAAGGTTTTTATTGTGGAATTTACAATGAATATAATAATTCGAAAATCTTTACACTTGCCGTAGAAACTGCAAGATTTGATACAAGAGAAAATACAGATGCCTTCTTTTCCGATATATTAAATCATTTCGGATTCCCAAATGCAATACAGAATCACACACCGGAACAAGACTTTGTCTTAAGTCAAAATATTCCTAATCCTGCCTCAGGACAAACATCCATCGGATACCAGCTCAAGAAAAATACCAGTATTGACTTTTCAATAATAAATATCATGGGACAACCGGTATATGAAAAGCACCTTGCAAATCAAAGTCGCGGCTATCATACCATCGATATTGACATTGAAACCCTTCAATTGCAGTCCGGTATTTACACCTATACACTGGCCACAAACGGACAGAGTGTAAGCAAAAAAATGATAATACAATAATCATCCTCAGGTTTCGGTGTGGCAGTCCACACCCGAAACCTTTTATTTATTTTTAAAAACGAATTTTGAAACAATGAAACACAAAATATTTATCCTTTTTGCCGGAATACTTTCCGTATTTACACTTCATTCCCAGCAACTCTCGATCCAAGAAGCAAGTGTATATGCAAAGCAATATCTTAACAAAAACGGGAAAACCTATTCTATTAAACAGGCCGGAGAAATCAATGTACACAAAAAAAATATTGCATATCTTTTTCGATTAGCCCCCCAAGGTTTTATTTTGGTTTCGAATGTCAAAACTCGCAATCCAATAATCGGTTTTTCCTGGAAAAACAACTTTTCGACGAAGGACAAAGACAACAATCCTCTTTTTTCCATTCTGGAAGGAATTCATAGAGAAAGAAAAGCTTTGTCACACCATCCGGATTTGGATATTATCCGGAAAACAAAATCATTTATCGTAGGACCTCATGTTTATACGCTGTGGGGACAAGTCAACTGTCACGATGCCAGCGGAAACCCGATCAATGTCACAAACTACAACACACCCAATCATTGTGCTGTCGGTTGTGTAGCTATTTCATTATCAACCATTTTGCATTATTATCAATGGCCTCCCAAAGGCAAAGGCTCACATTCTTACTACGATGGAAATGGCTCATTGACGGGCAACCATTCCGCCAATTATTACATTGAATATCCATGGGAATTAATGAAAAAAAAATACAACAATCAAAATTCCACACTCCAAGAACAACAAGCAGCCGGACTCTTAGCATACCATTCCGCCGTAGGCGTAAATATGAATTTTGAAAATGGAGGCTCGACTTCCAACGTGAATAAAATTCCGTATGCACTCAATCATTTCTTTCGATTCAATTCATACTACAAAAATATCAACTCTGCTAACTTCTGGATAGTGATTGACAAAAATATGATTGAAGCCAATCCGGTTGCTATCGCCGTAGAAAACAATAGCGGAGGTGGACATTCAATGATCATAGACGGACTGAAAGTAGAAGACAACGGAGATCGTTTTTATCATCTCAATTGTGGTTGGTGGGGAACGACAAACGGCTGGTATGCCCTGCAAGGAAATTTTAATGCCGGCACCTACACTTCCATACTCGGCGGTGTGGTAGATGTTATCCCTGCCGCATACATCCCACAGCAATCCTACTCAAACACAGGTGATTATACACTAAAATGGCAATTCTCAAACACGATAGAAGCCAATTCGTTTAAAGTGCAGCAGAAAATCAACGATGAAGATTGGGTCACATTGGCCGAAGAGGTGGCGGATACATCTTTGACAATTAATATCAACGACACGAGCCAAAATTATTATTTTAGGGTGAAAGCCAAAGTCAACGGAGAATATTATCCATATACTTGGTCAAATACGATGCAACTCGACTATTTTCCGGTAGGCATTCGCAACACCACCTCTCCTGTCCCCCAAATAAGCCCCAATCCGGTCAAGAATATCTTACACATCTCAAATATTGCCCAATTGAATAAAATTGAGATTTATTCGATGAATGCAATACTCGTTTTTCAACAAAATTTGAATGAAACAAATAGTATTTTCGACCTTGACGTGTCACATTTAAAAAAAGGAGTTTATTTCATTAACCTCATAGAAGATAATAAGCAAACTATTAAGAAAATTGTAAAACAATAATATGAATTTGGAAGAGAAAATAATCCAGCATTTATCTGGTGAAGCTACACCAACCGAAAGTATGGAAGTGGAAATCTGGAAAAAATCACACCCCCAAGAATATGAGCATTGGGAAAAGGCCTATCACCTGGATTTATATGATAATATCCAATTCACAAGAAAAAAGCCAGTTATCATTTCATACAAAAAATTAATGTATGGGAGCATCGCTGCTGTCTTTTTGGTTTTGATGAGTACGGCTTGGTTTCTCCGTCAGAATATAAATCCAAAACCCTCCGTGATTGAAATAGAAAACAGGAATCAATACAGCAAGGTTATTTCTCTCCCCGATGGTTCTAAAATCACACTTAGCAAAAATGCCGGCATAAAATATGCAATAAATTTTAATCGCGAAATAAACGTGAATGGTACGGTAATTTTACATATTTCGAAAGACAAAAAACATCCATTCAAAGTTCATACTCCCGTATCGGAAATAACGGTACTTGGCACCCAATTTATGATCCAACAGTTGAATAACGGACAAAAT
>CAZLTF010000215.1:0-4919 GCA_964562195.1 uncultured Bacteroidales bacterium
ATACGACCTCATATTTCTGACTCTACACCGGATAACAAAAGGAGGTGCTTCTGTGGAACGAAAAACATTCTCTTTGAGAATAAAATAAATGCAAGACTTTTTGGAAAAGACGTTGATTTTTTGACCGCACTCATATTATTATTGGATGTTCTCACGATGTTGGTGGAAATAGTCGAAAAAAAACCATTGCAGTAAACAAACTGCAATGGTTGTAATAGAAGAAAGATTAAATTTATCGTTTTATCAACTTTCGTGTTGTTTGATATTTATTTTCAAAAGACAGTTTTAGGAAATAGATGCCGGCATCTATGTTGTATAAATCAATCTCAATGGTATTTTCACTTGCAAATAGTGGATGGTTTTGTTGCATAATGATCTTGCCGCTAATATCCATTATTTGCCAAGATAGCATTGTAGCTTCTTTAACGTTTATGCATAGATTCGCATTATTGCTACTTGGATTGGGATATATTTCTCCGATGTATCCAATGGAATTTGGCAGGTGGTCTTGTATCGAAAGTGCGATATTGTTGTCATCGATAAAGAAAACCATATTTTCGGCAATAGGCGTATCTTCCGTGAGTGTGATTTCTGCCGGGGTACAATATTTTCCCGTGATTTCTACGATGATCTGATAGTCTCCCATTTCTAAATTTTCAAAAAGGTAGTTTCCTTCCTCATCCGTATAAGTAATATCAAGTACCATATCATCTTGATTTTTGAGTAAGACTTCCACATTGGCTACCGGACCATTTTCTTCTTTGGGCGAAGAATTTTTGATAACTTGACCTGATATTTGTCCTGTTCCGGAAGAAGAGGAGGATACCGGAATCAGTTGGACATTTGCATCCCAGATATCACTTTGCAATTGGATGGTAGTGGCATCTACCCAGCTTGAGACATTTCCGTAATAGGTCGGGATGTATTCTCCGAAGATAGATGAGTTGGGACTCAGCTCTGCTTTCAAGATATAATCCCCTTCTGTAAGTTGATAGAAGTCATAATATCCATATTCAGAGATAAAACTTGCAAAAACATCAACAATTTGGTTGTCTTCCATTTTGTATAGGTAAGCAAAGCCTTCGTCAATGGGTAATTCGCCGCCATATACCGTTCCGCCGAGATTGAAGAAAGAATTTTCTTCAATGGTAATTTGTAGGGTGTCCGTGTCAGAACAATATGAACAGGAGCTTGTGATCGTAAGGATGATTTGGTACGTGCCCGGTTCGGAATATGTGTGTGTGGGGTTTTGCAGTGTTGAATTTTCATCATCTCCAAAATTCCAACTCCATGCTCCGATGCTTCCTGTCGAAAGATCCGTAAACTGATAAGTGTATGGATTTCCTGCATCCGGAGTAGCCTCAAAGTCAGCATTTAACGGAATACATTCCGGCTCACTGACGGGCAATACTATGTCATCTATCCATGCGGCATCGTCTCCGGACGAGATGCCATTATCTTTGGAATATGCCCATTTGAAACTGTGAATACCGGTGGTTTCTATATCAAAGCTTACAAATTCCCAATCATTTTCTCCCGACCATGATTGCATTTCTACTCCATCAAGATAAAATGTTAGTTTGTCAAATCCCGCTTCGGATGAAACTTTGCAATAGAAGGAGACGACTCCTGCTGCCAAGATATTGCGCGTAAGCCATAATTTGGAGCTTTCATTGTCTTCGATATCTCCTGATTTTGAGGAAAAACTTCCTTGATGAGCATTGCCGGAATCAATTTCCCAAGGTGAATCTCCTCCTTGCTGCCAGTCAAATTTTGAAAAGTCACCCGTCTCAAAATCTTCCGTTGGAAATTCTACCGTTGGCACCGTAATCTCTACATAAATCATATCCGAACTTATGCCTCCCGGTACGCCGGTTTCGTAAATTGCACTCACGGCATAATAATATGTCTCCCCCATTGTCAGACCGGTGTCTGTATAGGATAGTCCGGAGGTCGTTCCGATGGCTTCATATTCCATCGCATCATTTCTTTTGAAAATTCCGTAGGAGTTAGCACAGCTTGCAGCATCCCAGTTTAATAAAACGTCATAGTAGTTTTGAACACTTGCCGTTAAGTTGCTTGGAGCAGGAATGTCGCCTGTCCCCAATTCGGGAAATACAATATCATCCAGCCATACAGCATCTTCACCTGCGCTATTGGCATTGTCTTTTTCATATTCCCAGCGTAGGAGGTGTACACCACAGGAAATGTCGTAAGAGGCTTGTTGCCAGTCGTTTATTCCAGACCAATTGCCCATTTCCAGCCCGTCGATAGAAAAATGGAGTTTGTCTTTTTCCGTTTCTGTTGAGGTCTTGTAATAAAATGATATTTGACCGTCTTCGGGTACTTGAATAAGCAATGTTAGTGCACTTGAATTAGCATCACCGATTGTGCCGGATTTGGCAGAATAGTTTCCGCCGTAGGGTGCGTTCGTTTCTATAGTCCAATCTTCGTCTCCTTCCATCTCCCATTCATATTTGGTAAAGTCTCCGGTTTCAAAGTTCTCGATTTCAGTGGAAAGGTCGGGTGTTGTGACGCAGACCTCTTCGGATTCAAGTCCTGAGGTGATAGCCGTAATACAATATTGAGTTTCACTTTCAAGAGTTGTATAGGAAGATTCTGTAACAAATGATAGCAAACTGCCATTTTGATATATGTTGTAGCCTTCGAGATCGGTAGGAGGAGGGTTGCCTGTATTATATCCCGGATAATCCCAGTTTATCTCAATGTGATCTCCTACGATGGTGGCACTGAGGTTTTCGGGAGGATTGGATACCGGAGGTGTGCTATCATAAACCGAACCATTATTAAAAGTCAAATCAAAGTTGCCTACCGGCGGCTCGTGGTGAAAATAGGTGTCATCGGTATTCCAGATAAAATCGGATGATGTACCATTCCATTGAAATTGAACGATGAAAAGTGTGTCCCCCGGATAAACCGGAGTGGGTGCCGGAGGTACACCTCCATATGTCCAGTAGATGGATACTTCTGATGATGCAACAGTAACTTCACAATATTCTGTGTAGGGAAGCTCAACAAATGTGACATCTTCAAAAATAAGATTGCTCGTTTCATAGTCGAAAGCAACGTTTACGTCCAGCACTTCACCCCCACTTACTTCTTCGAGAATAATGGGAACTTCGATCAAACCTGCTTCCAAATCTTGATCCGGAATAGTCAAGGTTGCGGTAGGTTGTGCGATTGTACATATCGATCCGTCCATAAGTGTGAGATTGAATGGAGATGTGCCTGTGATACTCGTAGATGACTCATTCCACGAAAATGGAAAGCAGCTGCCTCCCCACGAAAATTTGACTACGAATAAGGTGTCTCCTGCCTCCGGCAAAATGGAGGTCATTCCACTCCAGTTGAGAAAGAAAACCCCACTGCTCCCTCCATAACTACAATCTTCTTCTGCGATTAATGCGTTTGTAAATAACACATCCGAATAGTATGCTCCGGTCATGGACTGAGTGAATGAAAAAGAAATTTCCATCTCCGAAAACTCTTGATCGACTTCATCCATGATCACGGGTACTTCGATAGGAGTAAAATAGGGTGTAAAATCTTGAATTACATTGGCAATTCTTATGTTTGCATTTTGTGCGTTTAATAACAATCCTTGAAAAAGGAATAGTAAAATCAATAGGTGTTTTTCTGTTTTAAACATGGCATTTAATTTTTTTAATTAATAATTCGTATTTCTTCTTGCAATCTGAATATTGTTTATGCTGCCGGCAATGTTTTTAATTTTCGGGACTGAAATATTTGTTAGTCCGTTTATATTAAAGGGGATTATTTGTTGTCATTGGTTGTATGAATAGTTAAAAATTGTATAAAATTCCACATTGAATATTGGTCGAAGATGGTCGTATCATTTCTTTTTTGGTGCGCTCATAATATTTATCAATAGATGTTCTGTGTTGGGCTTCTATGTTGATACTTAGTCTTTTAAATATGGGTATTTTGATTCCTAATCCGAATAATAGTTTTATGTCGGAGTGAAGCAGAAGCGGTGATTTCCGGACTTGTTGAACGATTCTGATTTCTTCTCCTTGTATCGTTGGGACGGGTTCGTCGCCTTGAATTAATACCGAAAATTCTGCTCCTGCTTTACCGTAAACAGAGAGTTTGGAGACTACTGGTCTTTGATAACCGATTGTTAGCGGGACTTTGAGATATGTATATCTGTTGTCAACTTGTTTCTCGACGGTATGTTCCAATGAATCATACAGGTTTACTTCCGAAGTGATATAGTGTTTTATGATACTCGAATTGTCCGGATCAACAGAATAGCGAATGGAGTCCACCTGTGTATAACCTCCTACAATCTCGTTTTGTAGATAGTCGATCTCATAAGTGCCTTGATCTTTTGTAAATTGAAAATCCACTCCACCTTGAAAGAAAAACGATTCTTTTTTGAAACCTATATCCAAGCCCAATCGAAGGGCATCGCGTTGGTTGTTGAATACATTATGCGTTATCTCTTGGGCATAATGCATCCCCCCGAATAGTTGTTTTGTAAACCATGCTTGTGAATCTGTTTTTGTAAGTTTACCGCTTTGTCCATCTTGCAGCTTATAGTCCTTTGGAGTTTCAAAAATGATATGTCTGTTTTCTCTTTCCAACCGGAATGTTGTCAATAATGTATTCAAAGAAGTGAAATGCCAAGCTCTTCCGGCGGAATTGCTATGGAATGGAAAATCGATTTTTGTTGAATTTGCAGTTGTTTGTTGTGTGCTTTTTCTTCTTTGGGGAGGCATATTTATAGTTATTACCGAAGGGGAGGCTGTGTTGCCAATCTTGTCTGAAATGGGTGAGTGTTTGATTTTCTTTTTTTCACTTGAGTGTGAAATGGGATTTGTACGATTTTGAGATGTCGTTTGTTGATGAGTTGATGAATCTTTCTGATGATTTTC
>CAZLTF010000216.1:0-6812 GCA_964562195.1 uncultured Bacteroidales bacterium
CAATCGTTTAAGAAGTCCTTCAACCAAAAGAGTCATTTTGGGTTCGGCAGCAGCAGCGGCTTGAATCACTTCTTCGTGAGTGATTTCGACGATCTTGCCTTCTACTCCCAGATCGGAGATTACGGAAACGGCAAATACGGGTACTCCCATATGACGTGCTGTGATCACTTCTGGCACGGTGGACATACCGACAGCATCTGCTCCGATAACACGAATGTATTTATACTCTGCCAAGGTTTCAAAAGTAGGTCCGGTAACGCCTGCATATACACCTTCCTGTAAATGAATATTGTGTTGAGCGGCAATATCTTTTACTATTTTGATATACTCCGGTTTATATGCTTCGCTCATATCCGGAAATCGAGGACCGAATTCTTCTTCATTGGGACCCAAAAGCGGATTGTCTCCCATCAAATTGATATGATCATTGATAATCATAATGTCGCCCACTTCAAAATCAGGATTTACGCCACCGGCGGCATTGGAAACGATCATCGCTTTCACCCCAAGAAGCTTCATCACACGAATCGGAAATACAACTTCTTTCATCGTATATCCTTCGTAGTAATGAAAACGTCCTTGCATGGCAATCACCTTCTTGCCACCGAGATCACCGTAGATCAATTGCCCTTGATGTCCTTTTACGGTTGAAACCGGAAAATTTGGAATTTCCGTATATGGAATTTTGATTGAATTTTGAATTTCATTGACCAAACCTCCAAGCCCTGTCCCCAAAACAATGCCAACTTCGGGTGACGAATCAATCTGCTGATTTATGTATTTTACGGTTTCTTGTATTCTCTTCAACATAATTAAGTATTTTATTATCAAATCGTTCTCCATCCGTTCCATGAAATTCGACCTCTATCGGAACGTAATACAAAGGTAAATCTTTTATTGATTCGACAATATCTTTTTTTAACAATCTTCCTACATCCTTTTCGGTAGTCACCAAAATTTTGTCCCGACTAAAATTATTGACATAACGGTCCTTTATTTTGTCAATATCTTGCAGATCGTAGTCAAAATGATCCGGAAAATGTATAGTATCCAGATAGTCACAATATTTCCTCAAATAATTTTCCAACAAATACGGATCGGCAATTCCTGTAAAAACAGTAATGCTTTTTACGCGATCAATTTGTGTCTTGATGTCCAATCCCGGAAAAGCCTTTATCTTTTGGTGCATCACTTTGGAAAAATAGATATTCTCCGCTTTACACTCTTGAATGCTGCGCATATATTCTCTCCTGACAATGGGAGAAAGTACGACCGGAGCACGTGAAACTACTAATAAATCAGCACGTTTTGCCCCTGTACGGTATTCCCTTAGATTGCCTGTTGGCAATAGATAATCTTTTGTGAATGGACTAAAATACCCGGTTATCAAGATACTCAGACCCGGTTTTACCCATCGATGTTGAAAGGCATCATCCATCAAGATTACATCAATCTCGGGATGAAGCAAAAGTAGATTTTCTATACCTCGCACCCTTTTTTCATCGACTGCAACGATAAGATCTTGAAATTTTTGTTTCATTTGAAAAGGCTCGTCTCCAATATCTCTGGCAGTAGAATTTATATCTGCAAGAACAAAGCCCTTGGTATTTCTTTTATAGCCACGACTAATCACAGCTACCTTGTAGCCCTTCTTTTGAAGAAGCTTTATAACATACTCAGTATGAGGAGTTTTACCCGTCCCACCCACACTAATATTACCAATCGAAATAATAGGTATGTCAAAACTCTTTGACGGGAATATCTTCCAATCAAAAAGTTTATTTCTGACATAGGTGATGATTCCATATATTATGGAGAAAGGGTACAACAAACCTCTAAAAACATTCATAGTTTAATCTTCACAAAAATCTCGCTCAAAATTAGTTATTATTTTAACATCTGCAACTATTTTTTTAATAAATTAAATTTATTCTTGCATTTTCAGAAAATAATTGACAAAGGCAGGTGTAATTCAGGATAGTATTTATTTGGCGCAAAACATAAACAAAAGTACTAAAATCAATCTTACCCGTACTGCTTGCTCTCAAGATCAAATTTTCTGAAATAGCGATATTCCAGCCTCAGTATTATCGAAAAAGAAATCACTTTGCTGCTCCATAACCGTGGACGGTTTTTTTATGATACTGCAACGAACTTCATTATAGATCATATCAAAAATACTCCATGCTAAGCAGGGTCTGCTGAAAATCACAGAAACATCTTCATTTTTTAATTTGTGAGATGATGATGTTTAAGTCCTGTCCAAGAGAAGGCAATTTTCATAAAAAGAGTTATTTTGGATGAGATATATTTTTTAATATTCGGTGATGCCTTTGTATCAGCTAATTGAAAAATATAGAAATATCGCCAAAGGAAACCTTTTGGGATTTGCTTGTTTTTTTTTTACAAGACTCATAAATGCAAGATTTTTTGGAAAAAGCTCTAATTTCTCTTGCATTTTATTATTTACATATCTACGTAATTCATTCTTTTTCAACTGTTTGAGAGTTTCTCTACAGACACGAAGTAATGCTTGTTTCACTACAAACACGATACTCTAAGAGCATACATCTTTTATCAACAAATTTTTCAAAAAATTTACCATTAATTTCTTTGTAATAAATGATTTTACACTACCTTTACGGATTCAAAAAAGTAAGAGAGCATAGTGCATATATGTTTCTTAACAAATTGAAAAACAGTGTAATATGGATAATTTTATAGTTTCTGCACGGAAATACAGACCCGATACATTTGCCTCAGTAGTAGGTCAAGAGGCGATAGTGCGCACTTTGAAGAATTCGATTAAGAATCAACAATTGGCTCAAGCATTTCTATTTACGGGTCCTCGCGGCGTAGGAAAAACAACCACTGCCCGAATCATGGCAAAGACTATCAATTGTACAAATATTACGGAAAATTTTGAAGCCTGCAATGAGTGCGATTCTTGTCGTGCTTTCAATGAAAGTGCTTCATTCAACATTCACGAGTTGGATGCAGCTTCCAACAATTCGGTAGAAGACATCCGCAATTTGGTGGATCAAGTTCGTATTCCTCCCCAATCCGGACAATACAAAGTCTATATAATTGATGAGGTGCACATGCTTTCCCAAGCGGCTTTCAATGCCTTTCTCAAGACCTTGGAAGAACCCCCTGCTTATGCCAAATTTATCTTGGCAACAACCGAAAAGCATAAAATCATTCCTACCATCTTATCACGTTGCCAGATTTATGACTTCAAGCGCATAGGAATAAGTGACATTGCTAAACATCTTGCATATATTGCACAGCAGGAGTCCATTGAGGTAGAAGAAGATGCTTTGCATATCATTGCTCAAAAAGCAGACGGAGCATTGCGGGACGCACTCTCCCTCTTTGATCAGATTGTTAGTTTTAGCGGTGGCAAAATCACCTATCTCAATGTGATTGAAAACTTGAACGTTTTAGATTATGAATATTATTTTAGATTGATTGATTCCGTACTTCAAAAGGATGTAAGTCAAGTTTTACTAATTGTCAATGAAATTATCCAAAATGGTTTTGACGGGCAACATTTCATCGGAGGTCTCGGCAATCACTTGCGAAACTTATTAGTCGCCAAAGATGCCGCCACAGTTCAATTGTTGGAAGTAGGACAAAATGTCAAAAAGAAATATTTGCAACAAGCCAATAGTGTGCCCACTCAATTTTTGCTGAAAGCATTGGAAATCAACAATGAATTTGATCTGCAATATAAAGCAAGTAGCAACAAAACTTTGCATCTGGAGTTGGACTTATTGCGTTTAATAAGTTTGGTTGGCACTCCCGAAGAAAAAAAAGAAATGGTCATCTTGCCCGACCAAAATCAGGTTCAACGTAGTGCTTCAACCACACCCACAAATCCCAAGCCGGAAACAGAGTCCAAATCCATTGCGGAAGCAAAAGAAGATTCAAAAAAATCAGAACACTCCCCTACTGTGCCCCCTTCAAGCAACGAAAAAACAAACAACGACAAATCCACACCAAACGTAGCTACCAAAGAAAAGGATATTCCTCAGGTGTCAAACCAAAAACCACATACAGAAAAACCAACTCCCAAAACATCTTCGTCCATACCGGATGTTTTTTCGATGGGGTATTCAAAACCGGAAAAAAAGAAAACCGAAACGAAAGTGAAACGCGAAATTCACACTCAAGCAGTAACCCGTGATGAATTACAATCCGTCATAGAATCTTTTGCCCAATCAATCGTAAATGACCCACAGTTGAAAGTTGGACTGAAAGCCTATCCGGTAGAATTGAAAGCAAACACAATCTGCATCAAACTAGACAATCCGTATCAGTCCAAAGAATTTAACGAGGTAAAAGCACAGTTTTTAGACTATATAGATAATAAACTGAACAACAACCAGTTGAAAATCAAAATTGAAATAGTCGAAGAGCAGGGACAAGTGGACAAAAGAGCATATTCAGAATCCGAAAAACTGGAAGAAATGAAAAAACTCAATCCTGAATTAACTCATTTTATCGGTCAATTGCAATTGAAATTGGATGAATGATAAAGTTGAGTTCATATTTATTCAAAATCTACTATTAAACCTCAAAAATTATCATTGGACAAAAAGGTTTTTTACTACCTTTGCAAAAAAATAATACACAAGATGAAAATAGTTACTCCGATATACGATGAAGCATTTCGTCATCAGTTGAAAGTAGAGGGCGAAATTGCAGATGTATTTGGCAAATCATGTTCAGAGGTTAATAAATTATTAAAATAGCACAATGAAGCAAACGATGACATTGTCCACAGGCATTCTTTGCGAAATATCTTGACATCATCAAGAGCTAAGCTATTTCAAACAATCAAAAATAATATTAAACAACAAAAATAACAGATAAAAACAATCAACAAAACGGTTTAATAATGATCAACATAACAAATTCACTCGACTCGTAATTAAGCCATAATACAATTGAAAATATGAATTATTATTTATCGAAATTGGGGCTATGGTTATTGGGATGGAAAATTGACGGATATATCCCCGAAGGATTAAAAAAGGCGGTGATTGTAGTCGTCCCCCATACCAGCAACTGGGATTTTATCCTTGGCCGGATGGTAATGAATGTATTGCGAAGCAAAGCCAAATTTTTAATCAAAGAAGAATCTTTCTTTTTTCCATTGGGAATGATATTAAAAGGTCTCGGCGCAATACCTGTTGCAAGAGGCAGAAGTGGAAATATGATCAATCAAGTAGCCGGATATTTCAACGAAGCAGAATCGTTGTTTGTCATCATCACTCCCGAAGGCACACGCAAACCCACAAAACGCTGGAAGAAAGGATTTTACTACATCGCTCAGCGCGCCAATGTCCCCCTGATTTTGGGCGTAATGGATTATAAAAACAAAAAAGGTGGAGTCGGTGAGGTATTTTATCCTACCGGAGATATGGACAAAGATTTGGACTATATTTATGCGTTTTATCGTACTCACGGAAGTGCCAAACATCCTGAGAAATTTGTTTTACCTGACACCAAATAATGAAATTAGAACTCTTTATTGCCAAACGACTTGTCTCGAATAACAGGTATCGTTTTTCCAAACCTATTATTCGCTTGATTATCTTTAGCATTTCCTTAGGCTTGTCGGCAATCCTTCTTTCAGTTGCAATCGTCAAGGCATACAAAGTAGAATTGGTCGGGAAGATGTCCGGTTTTGCCGGTGCTATTCAGATTCGTGTGTATGATATGAATGATTCATTTGGTTCTAAGCCCATCTTGTATGATGAGAATTATACAAAAAAACTAATGAATATCCAATATATCAAGACCGTCTCCTCAGTAGCTTTTAAGTCCGGCATTATCAAAACAAAAAACGAAGTAGAAGGTATCGTCATAAAAGGGGTAGGAAAAGATTTCAACAAATCATTTTTGAAAAAGAACCTCAAATCCGGGAAGATACCATCCTATGATATTTCCGAGAAAAATGATTCGGTCGTTATTTCAAGTCTTACTGCCAACAAACTACATTTGAAAATTGGAGACCAAATAAGAATGTATTTCTTTGACCGGAAAATTTTAAAGACCAGAGGAAGGAAATTTATCGTTGGAGGGATTTTTGAAACCGGAATGGAACAATTTGATCAACAATTTCTCATTGCAGACATTCGTCATGTACAAAAATTGAATCATTGGGAAGAAAATCAAATATCGGCTCTCGAGATACAAATTTCTGATTTTGAAAATCTCAGATCTATTGAGAAACAAATTATCCGGCAGACTGATTATGAAAATGATGTAAAAAGAGTGGACGAACTATATCCTGCTATGTTTCAATGGTTGAAGTTGCATGACAAAAACGTGGAAGTAATCATTGGATTGGTATTAATGATTGCTGTTATCACTATGATTTCACTATTGTTGATATTAATTCTGGAACGAATCCAACTCATCGGAATATTAAAAGCATTAGGTTGTACCCATAGCTGTGTAAGAAAAATATTTGTCATTCAGAGTGCATATATTGTAGGGCAAGCCATATTTTTCGGGAATCTTTTTTCGTATGGACTAATATTTTTGCAGAGCAATTTTCATATTATTCCACTCGACAAATCGTCATATTATGTCTCATACATCCCCATGCAAGCAGATTGGGTAAGTTTTCTTTTGATTAATGCCGGAGCTATCGTCCTAAGCCTTATCGTATTGCTTATCCCTTCGATCGTCATCACAAAAATCAGCCCTTTAAAAGCAATCCGTTTTTCTTGATGTGAACAAGAAATTTTCTTTGCTTCTATATTTTACGGGTTAAAAATTCTTAATGTTTTAGAAGT
>CAZLTF010000217.1:0-4013 GCA_964562195.1 uncultured Bacteroidales bacterium
GATTGGGGACTCTATGATATGGCTGGAAATGTATCAGAATGGACAAATGATGCCTATGATCCATCATCCTATAATTTTACATGGGATATGAATCCTGCCTACACCTACAATGCCAAAGACGAAGAACTTCCAACGATGAAAAGAAAAGTTATTCGTGGAGGTTCATGGAAAGACGTGAGCTATTTTATCAAAGTCTTTGCGAGAGGATACGAATTTCAAGACACCGCAAAATCATACATTGGTTTTCGTTGTGTAGAATCATATCTAGGTCGACAAAAGGATGATAATCCGGCAAAAGCGTCACACATTTATAAAAGATAATTGTTGAAGAATAAATAAAACAAAAGGGGAATTAATAAAATTTTAGAATAAAAAAATTAAAAAAATGGGATTACAAAAAATTGTTACATCGAAGGGTTATAAAAATTTCATGGCGAAGTTGTATGGAATTGGAGCTTCTGTAGTTATTGTAGGTGCTTTGTTTAAGATTAATCACTATCCGGGTGCGGACTGGATGCTTATTGCCGGACTGGGTACAGAGGCATTAATTTTCTTCTTCTCAGCATTTGAACCTCCTCATGTTGAACCGGACTGGAGTCTGGTATATCCCGAATTAGCAGGCTTATATCATGATGTTGATGGTAGTTCCGGCAGTTTGGGAAAAGCAAAAGCAGCAGACTTGGATAGTCTTTTGGATGAAGCTAATGTGGACAAAAATATGTTGCAACGCTTGGGCAAAGGACTCGAAAATCTGAGTGAGAATGCCAACCAATTGTCTAATATTTCACATCTTGGTTCTGCCTCCAATGAATTTACAGAAAAGCTGAAAGAAGCTAAACAATCGATCGAAACATTGAAAGCCGGATATAACAACCAAGCCGATGTATTGAAGGATAAAATAGCAGCTTCTAAGGACTTTGCAGAATCACTAAAAATGGCAAAAGGCGATATAAGTGAAGTATCCTCTTCATTCAAAACGGTTGCTTCCGATCTAAAAAATCAAGTATCATCAAGCGATGAATTGGGCAAAAGTATGCAAAGTGCTATCCAATCAGTCAATCAATTGGCATCAGAATCAAAAAAATCAGCCGAATTGATGCAAGCTTCATCCAAAGCTATTGACTTGACAGGCAATGACAAATACAAAGAACAATTGGAAGTTTTGACCAGCAAATTGGAAAAACTTAATACGGCTTATGATCAACAAATGACATCTGCAAGCACACAAAACTCCATTGCAGACAAGCTTAATCAAACGATAGATGAATATCACAAACGCTTGGTTTCATCTTCCGATAACACGAAAGTTTTGCAAGAAAAAGTAGATGCTTTAGCTAAATTGTATGAGATGCAAATAAATTATACTTCTGCACAAGCTGATTCTATAAATAAATTGAAAGATACGTTGGATGTGTTCCTTAGCAAATTGAATGATTCTGCGGATAAGACAAGCGAATTTAATAATCGTTTGGATGATCTGGGAGATAAGGTAGCCTCATTGAACAATGTATATGGAAACATGTTAGATGCAATGAGTTCCAGAAGATAGGTATCTTCAAAAATGATAATTTATAGAATAATTAATTAAAAAATATAAAGCATGGCTGGATTTAAAGAGACTCCACGGCAGAAGATGATTTCGATGATGTATCTTGTGCTCACTGCATTACTTGCTTTGAACGTATCAAGAGAAATACTTCATGCATATCTTATTGTGAATGAAAGTATTGAATCAACACAAGAGCAGCTCGGTATGGCATCTAATGATTTGTATGCAGAGTTTCAAAACCAAAATAAAATCAATCCGAAAAAAGTCGGACCGAAATTAGAAAAAGCACTTCAAGTGCAAAAACTATCCAAAAAATTCAGGGAATATGTAGAAGAGTTGAAGGTAAATCTTCTTGCAAAAACGGAAAAAATACCTTACGACTCTGCCAAGATAAAAACTCTCGAGCAGATAAAAAGTCAAGACAACTATGATATTCCTACTCACTACCTCATAGGTAATGAGACTATGAAAAATGGTAAAGCTTACGAACTGGTGGATACAATAAGAGCATACAGGGATAAGCTATATGCATTGCTGGATAGTCCTGAGGATAGCACCATTGCAAAAATCGGATTAAACGAGATTGACAAAATTTACAAGGACAAAGATGGGCATAAGAAAGAATGGGCATTTTTCAATTTCTATCATACAATTTTGTCAGCAGATGTTGTAATATTAAATAAATTGATGGTAGAATCCCAAACGGCGGAAAATAATATGATTCGCTATTTGTTCAATTCTATTACCAAGTCGGATTTCAAATTTGATGCGACTGCTGCTGTTGTCAGTTATGAAAGCAATTATGTGATGCAAGGAGATCGCTATAAAGCGGATATTATGTTAGCTGCTTATGACTCCAAAGCAAATCCGGACATCTATATTATGATGAATAGTGACTCACTGCGTCCGTCGGACAAATCCAAAGCCACAAAGCTTGAGGTCGTAAACGGTAGAGCGATTCTGGATATTCCCGGTGGAGGAGCCGGTACGCATAAATATGCAGGTTTTATTGCCGTAAAAGACCCGACAGGGAAAATAAAATACAACCATTTCAGAGGTCAATACATTGTTGCAAAGCCTGCGGCATCCGTGTCGGCTACGAAGATGAATGTATTTTATCGTGGGGTTGACAATCCGGTCACGGTTGCCGCCTCCGGTAACTATAAAACGATCTCTCCGAAAATATCTGCAGGTAGTATAGTTCCTGCTTCCGGAGGAGGATATATCGTTCGCAATTTGCCGGGTACCGTAAAGACCGTCAAAGTAAGCGTCATCGGTGACGGTAATAATCTTGGCGGGCAAGAATTCAGGGTTAAGGATCTTCCTAATCCGGAAGCTCTTATCCCCGGTGCTCTTGATGGGAAAATTGCCAAATCCAAGATTCTGGCAAACCCGTTTATCTTTGCAAAATTGCCCAAATGGGTTGAATTTGAGTTCAAATTTAAAGTGCTTTCGTATGAGTTGATGATACCGCAAGGCGGTGGTGATGTATTAACATACAAAGGTAAAGGTAGCAGATTAACCAAAGATATGTTAAATAAAATCAAGACCTTAGCAAGAAAAGACTTCCTTATTTTCACGAATATTCGTGTCAAGGGACCTTTGAGAACGCGAAAGATCAACCAACTTACTGTTACATTAAAATAAATACTAAAATATTATGTTGAAAAGTGTTTTTAAAGTATTATCTATCTTTTTTCTTTTCTCCTCAATGGGGGTGGGCTTGAATGCCCAAGAAGAAACAGATTTTTTGGATACTCCTCGTGATGGACTTTTTACCAAGATACAGACTGTTGAAAAACAACCTGTGCCTTATGTCCCTCTTAGAGAGGCAGATATTACTTGGAAAAAAAGAGTTTGGCGTATGATTGACTTGCGTCAAAAGCAAAATCATCCTATGTATTTCCCAATCACTCCCAAGAAGAATTGGAAAAACTTGATTACTGTTTTGGTAGATGCTATCAAATCAGAACAACTTACAGCATATGATGCAAAGTTGGATGATCAATTTCTGGTTCCGCTAACTCCCAAAGGCGTAGAGGACATTATTGTAAAATATGATACCGTAGAAGAGTATAATGACGAAGGGGAAGTCATCGGACAAAAAGCGACGAGAACCGAACTCGACCCCTCATTGGTCAAAAAGATTCAAGTAAAAGAAGTATGGTACTTTGACAAACAACGTTCGGTAATGGATGTTCGTATTCTCGGTATTTGTCCAAAGCTCGAGAGATATGATGAATACGGAACTTTCGTGGGTGAAGAGCCAATGTTTTGGATTTACTATCCTGATGCACGTGAGATATTGGCAAAAGCAGAAGTTTTCAATCCATTTAATTCTTCCGCAAATCTAACCTATGACGATTATTTTATGAAACGCTTGTTTGACAGTTATATTTACAAAGAAGATAATGTTTACGATCGAAAGATATCGGATTATGCCGTCGGAATGGACGCTCTTCTC
>CAZLTF010000218.1:0-2231 GCA_964562195.1 uncultured Bacteroidales bacterium
TATTTAGGGTCTGTTGAAAATCACAGAAGTGCCTTCATTTTTTAATTTGTGAGAGGGCAGAGCCTTAAGAAAATGTACTGTGGACATTTTTAGCGAATGAGCCAGCTTGCCGCGTTGGCAATGTATATAGTTTGAATTGAATTAGTGTCAAGTCAAGTATATTCTTGCCGTACCAAGCATTTGAAAATATGGAAGATAGCTTCGTTAATATTTTTCACCGTAGCGCTTCTTCTGTGGAACGAAAAACACCTTCTTTGAGAATAAAATATATGCAAGATTTTTTGGAAAAAACTCTGATTTCTCTTGCATTTTATTATTGATATGTAATTCTTTCTTACCTGTTTGAGAGTTTTTTTTGATGAGTACTATAAACTCAATAGATAAAGCCAAACATCCAGAGTGGGATTCTACCTTTGCTGCCAAATTCAATGTCATCTTGCACCAGATATGCATTGTCAATTCCTTGTATCTGCTTGGCTGTTTTGTTTTTACCACCCACTTCAAACGTAAATTTATCGTCAACCAGAAAATCACCGTTTTTTGAATAAATCAATTTATGATTGACCGAAATTTGGTTCACAAAAAAAGTTTCCCGGATACTTCCAATATTTACGGTGTCATAATTTAATGCGTAAGCAATATTTGTATTGTCTAAATACAATTTATCCGGCTTATTCATAAAATTTATACCCCAAGCCTCTTTGCTTATCCATCTCACAATATGAGCCTTGTGCAATAGATAAAGATATTTCAAAAGGCTATCTCTTGTGGTACCTATTTGTTTCGCCAATTTATTAATATTAGGCACATAGGGCACCAAAGAAGCTATGACAAAAAGCAATCGTTTGAGTTTAATGATAGAATTATATTCTATCTTGTCTATAGCGGGAAGATCTACTTCCAAAACAAGGTTAATCGTTTCTTGTAAACGAATGTGATAGTTTTTTTCATCTTCGATATAATATGGATAGTATCCCGATTCCAAATATTCCTGAAAGTATTTATAGGGTTTTGTTTTCCCCAAAACATGAATACTAATCTTGTTTGAATTCAGCAAGATCTCTTCCAAAGTGAAGACAGGAAACTCAATTTTGTATTTAAAAAGTAAAAATTCTCTAAAAGACATCCCCGACAATTCATATATCAAAGCTCTCCTACTAAGATCGTGTGAACCTTTGTTTATCTCCAGTGCAGAAGAACTCGTAAATACAACTTGCAGATCGGGGAAACTATCATAAATATTTTTTATTTCCTGAGACCAATTTCTGTATTTGTGTACCTCGTCTATATAAAGATATTTTCCACCAATTCGATAAAAATCCTCTGCCAAATCGAGCAAAGTATTCGATGAAAAATAGACATTATCCATGCTAATATATAAGGAATCCTCAGAAGCTAATTGTTTCAATTTCTGCAAGAGTAGCGTAGTTTTGCCGGTTCCTCTTGCTCCTTTTATTCCAATTAACTTTTGAGTAAAATCAATCTCCGAAAATAAATATCGATAAAAAGTATTCGTGACATTGTTTATCCTATGTTTAGAAAGTTCAAATAACTTATTCATTTCACTCTTTTTTACTATTTCAATTGCAAAATTAATACAAATACTTTTACAAAAGTGTTTTATTTGCAAATAATCACTTTTACAGAAGTTATTTTCTTTTACCTATTCACTTTTGAAAAGGTATCTCCCGGTATAATTGAAATATTCGGATGAGGTTACTACTGCTGTTCTTAAATTTTCTCATTCCTTTCGGCCTATATTTAACAAAACAATTAGTCCAACACTAACCACAATACCTATATACCCTCATTCATTCAAACCAATTTCCTCCCTATACTTTTTTCAGTAGGGAAAAAAGTAACAAAAAACCCCACTGCTGTCCTTTATGCGAAGTGAGAATGTGCTTTGGATGTTGTTTTGTTGGAAATGAAGAAATTTGTACGCTTAGTTTTGCATACTGCTTACTACTTCTTTGACAAACCTAAGGTTAAGCTTCAAAAATTTGGCAATCTCCTCTATCGTAAACCTTCCGGATGAGTACAAATTAATTATTGCTTCTTGCATTCCTCTCTGCATTCCTTCTTGCATTCCTTCTTGCTTTCCTTGCTGTATGAGTCTTGTTGCTGTTGTCATAGCTATTTCACCTCCTTTTGTTGATATTTTTGTTATTTCTTCAATTATTATTTTGTGATCTATATCCACATTTGATATGATATACCTCAATATTGAT
>CAZLTF010000219.1:0-4002 GCA_964562195.1 uncultured Bacteroidales bacterium
ACGGATTTTC
The DNA here is from genome assembly GCA_964562195.1 of uncultured Bacteroidales bacterium. Lineage (GTDB taxonomy): Bacteria > Bacteroidota > Bacteroidia > Bacteroidales > S143-32 > S143-32. Next base: position 11 of record CAZLTF010000219.1, read on the forward strand.
AAACCTCCTTGATCAAAATATACTCGCCGGACCATCCGACGATAGACACTAATCTACCACGCATTCAGAGATTTGTCGACTGGAAAATCACCATTTTTGTCCGTTGACTCGCTATCACTTGCGCGGCTAACGTGGGCATCACCCGCCCGCCGACTCTACCAAGACTCCACGGCTTTGAAACCGCCATGGCCCGCAATTTTCACGCCGCTTACCTACCGCCGAAGGCGGGTCGGGTGGAAGCAGGGTTGGGCTTCTCTACATATAGAAAGAATATTTAGGATTTGGTAACCTGTCTTCTGGAATCTCTCGAAGAATTTCTCCAACCAGTCTAGCAAATTGCAGTGTGATTGGAAAAGCCCCATCAACATTCGCTGTATTCCAGTTCATTTTCGTTAGGATAAGTATTTCCTTTAGCAATTGTGTTTTTGAAGAGTCACCATAGTGATTTACAACTCGCAACGGGGAAGGAACATGCCCGTGCGGATACTTCCCCAATTCAGGTAAATAGCCGGTGGTATACAAAAAATAGTTGTTGCCAATATGCATTAGGGTGCCTCGCAAAGGAGGATATTCACCTTCGCGAAACAGCCGAAAATTGCTAGAAGTTCCTACGGTTACTAAATCAACTTCAGGGATATCGCGTAGTGCATCTTTAAATCCTTCTCTTTCCTCTGCCGTATAACGGGATGATTTGTGAATTACAACGCGTCGTGGAAGTTGCTTATTTTCAATTCTATATCGTTCAAGCACTTCTGTTACTAACTGTTGAGCTAAATGAGCAGGCATATGGGGCGACTTTCCCAAGTCATCATCCCACCGAAATTTTTGTCCTCGGAGAACAAGTCCATCGCCGTGTTCATTAAATGCCTGAGCTACGCTTGCTCGCATAAAATTTGGTTCACCGAATGGTCGAAAAAAACTTATTCCAACAAAACATGTGGCCGGTTCCAATCCAACAGGACCCCACGGCAAGCCGCCAACCTTGAAATACATTCCCGTAAAGATATTCCAAGCACGAGTTGCTAAATCTTGCAATCCGCGATTGCTAGTGACATATCCAGTTGTAGTTTCCCTAATAATCTGTATTGGAATGCGGTAATGCATCATGCGCGCTTTAAGAGCGCGACGGAAATTTCTTAACACAGTTCCTTTACCAGATACAGGATCAGTTGAATTTACCACTCGTAAATTGTTGTAAATTTCTTCTGTCAGCACAACAAATATATAGTCAATTGGGTGATCCTTCTCGCAAAGCAAACTTACTTTCGTTTCAATCAAATCAAGCATCCCGGAAAACTGGGCCTCAGGAATCGGGCGAGCAAGTATTTTTTCTTTTTCTGAGTTCGTGATTTTTTCAATCGTTTCATCCGAATATACTAATTCAAAACGATAGCCCACTTCCCTTGAAAGACCAGGAAAAGGCATTGAAGCATTTTCGATATCTTCAGCTTTCACACCTGAATAACAGTCACCAATGAATCTTATTACGTTTTCTATTGCCCCAGCTTCTCCAACAAAGCCGATGTGTATTTCACTTTTATGGCGGGGAGTATTTAATGATTTAGGCCCATAGAGCGGAATGCCAACTTTAGGGTTAGTATGAGTAGCATTGCCAGCGAAAGATAGCTCTGGCTCAGGTAGCCATCTTAGCTCCATTCGAGGAAAAACTAAATTATCATACTTTCGGTGCTCTGTTTTAGAGTAACTCATTCTTCATACTCATCCAAAAAATGATCTTCGTAAAATTCTTCTTCTTCCTGACCTAAAACTGTAACTTCAGACAGGGTGAACAAATCTTCTGGATACTCTTGGGACACGAATTTTTTCCGGTCCTCGGGAATTCCGGGCCACTCAATATTTTCTTTCAACAAGTTATTTTCAATAACAATGGATTGTTTTCCAAATTTTAGAATCCGTCTCTTCTGGGCATTTGTGAGAAACTCCCGCCATAATTGGATTTCTTGAAGATATTGCCAATTGTACATTGTGGACTTGATTCTTGTGATTTTTCTTCCAATAGACACATGTGTGTAAGGTTCAAATCCGTCTTTCGTTAAGTGTCTTTCTGGTCGGATAGTTAGAACCCATTGAAGCGGAGCTATATACTGAAAAGACAAATTGGCTGCAAGATGGATCCAATACGGTTTTGGCTGACCAGTGGCTTTTATAACGGGATTGATTACTACAGATTTTGTTGTCTGGCGGCCAGAAAGGCTCGTATACGTAAATCGTCTCTTAATTGCATCCCGATCAGGCATAAAATAATATCTGTAGTGAAGTGGGTCGTATGCAACCCCCCTCTTTTTAAGGTAGTTTTTCAAGGCCCGATTCAGTAATGCTACATACAATCTATGCCCATCAATGGAGTCCCATAACTCAACAGATTTCAAACTTTCAACAGTTGATTGATCGTAAGCTCCCCTGAATGGATTATCAGGGTTGCGTAAATCATGGAATGTATAGATTTTTTTATCTCTTAATTCAAAAGCATAGAGTATGCTCCGGTTTGTATGTGTATTTAGCATGTCAAAGAGATCAAGAATGTTGCTCTTTCTAAATCGGGTATCGGCTGAAAAAACTACAAGCGGAAGTCGCGATAAAGGGAGCAATGATGCATGAAGTGGTTCTTCCATCAAATGAGGGGGGGCAATATTCAAGGACGAGGAGCTAAAGCTTTCCTCATGACGTTTTTTCATTTCGCGAAGAACATGAACGTTAAACTGATATTCAAATTTATCCACAATAGCATGGTGGTTGGGGCATAATAAAATCAGATTTGATGCTTTATTCCTCTCTGACATTGGGAGGTTCGGGTCTGCCCTCGGTCCATCGTCTTGGTAGGCAATCATATGTGCCATTTCAGCCAGGGGTTTACTTTCGTCACCAGATTCCGCAATAATCGGCATGTTGCAACCGGGAAATGCACAAACATTGCCTGACTTTGCAAATAATATCTTCATTTCTGTCTGTGGAATGCTAATCCTACTCTTCGTCATAAAACATCCCTGTATAAGAATCTAAGAAGCCCAACGAGGGCGTCAGCGGCTGGCGAGCCGAGCGTAGCGAGGCGAAGCCAGTCCGCTGGACGCGGGGTTAGGTGTCTTCAAAATCCGCTCAAACCCTTTTCCTCTACCAAGGTCAAAAGTGCATTAAAGGCAGGGACAAAAACTTTTTCCACCGCATGGAAGTGAAACGCTCTAACATTTTGGGTATAGCGATGAGCATCTCTATTACGAATTGCATTCGCCAAATATTTGTAGCCTGCCCTAATAATATCTCTGTGGGGATGATCCGCCGTCACGTTATCAATACATTTACTAACTTTGCCCCCCAAGGTGCCAAAAGTCAATTCTTCCTCTTCTTTTTTACCCTCTAAGACATCTGAGATCCATTGTTTTACAGATGAGTAACCCTCTCGCGGCGGTGTTCTATAAACAGGTTTATAGGTCCCTACCAACTGCTGCTTTGCTAAACAAACTCCTTTCGCAAGATATTCGGCTCCGACACTAAAAGCTACCCAACAAATCAAACGCCCATAATCCGGGTGCACACTTTTTGCAAAATGCTCAAACTTCTTTTCAGGGAGAGCCACAAACTTTCTCGATCCCTCATCCCAACGCGCCAACTTAGACCAACAAATCAAATTAATTCCTGCTTGAATCTGCTTCTGCCCCTCATTTTGGGAATTCATCAGAGTTCCTCCACCTAACTATTAATTACCCCGCCTCTTCCCCCCTTACACGCCACCTTCGCGCGTGAAAGGATAGGATATGCACCTGAGACCGAGGTTTCGCGTGTAAAACCGCCGCCTTTTGGGGATATATCCGCTTCAATCGCCGCTTTTTCTGCCCAATTGGTTGTATACTCAAAACAAGGAATTTGTGCTTCACCCGCGCTTGCCCCAGCGGCTTTTCCTTGTTTCTATTATACAACATTTTCCAAAAAATACCCTGTGCAACAGTGGGAATGTTGTCCCTTTTCTCCGAAGGCAG
>CAZLTF010000220.1:0-3127 GCA_964562195.1 uncultured Bacteroidales bacterium
ATAATCTGACTTGTTTTCTTTGAAATCTGAGAATCTGTGGCTTCTTTTACCGGACTCATAAATGAATGCCGGCAGCCAATAAACAAACCCCAAGCAATCCCCATCACCCAACATTGAACCTCGAATATATCAAGGACTTAACAGCTAAATCCGGGCAAAACCCTCTTCATTTTCCGACAAGGAAAAAACTCTTTCAGCATAAAAAAACCTCATCACCATGTTTCACCTCAGTAGCCGGATAATCCCCCAAACGCAAAACCTTATTACCTTATTGGTGATACCAACTTTATTTATTCAACTTGATTTGCATTTGCCGGATATAGAGATGTTTAATCAAATAATGGGAGAGCAAAAAAATTGGGAAAAGGAAATTTCTTAGAAGCAGAAACAAATCGCTTGGTGAGATTACTTGAAAAAAAGAAAATACAACAACCAAAGTAACAGCGTGATTTACATCCTGATATGCAAAAAATACCTGTGTTATCCGAATAGTGTTTATTAATTCGGATTTTCCAACTAAAAATAACTACTTTTGCCAAAAAAATAGAAAAATGAAGTATTGGTTTGGAAAGATTCTTTTCGTATTGATATTGTCCGTCATACTTATTTCTTGCACCTCATTGTCAAATTATGATTCGGCAAACGGGATGCTGGTGAAGGTTGATGCGGAGAGACTTACGGGGGATAGCAGATATTATCTCGGAGAGAATGATGTCAAAGTCTCAGGAGGGAAACAACAATCCGATCTAACTTCTGTTAGTGGGAAGTATTCTACTTTGACTCTTCCCCAAACACCATATTCCTTTTCTTTCGAAGTGTCGCATGCACAAGCGGATGCATATTATGTAGTAGATGTGTGGCGCAAAGCAAAGCATGGCAAGGGAGTGATTGTCATGGCTGATAAAACACAGAAATTTTATCTTGCTTCTCACGAGGTAGTGGAAAAAGGAAAAAACGGCTGGGAAAAATTAGAATTGCAAGCCAGTGTTCCCCCCAATCTGCAAGGGCAGAAAATTGTCTTTTATGTCTGGAACAATGGAAAAGATTCTGTGTTTTTTGATGACTTTCGGATTCAGAAGTATGACCAACGTACTTATCCGGATTATCCACAAGAAAATCTCACAATAGAACTTGGTTCAAAAGCACTCAAAAAGCTTCAAAATAAACGAATTGAAGCCTTCGGCAAAGGGATTCTTCAAGCGGGTGATCACGATTGGGTAAAAGGGATGTTGCTTACTTCGGAGGATGTATTGAAAGCCAAATTGAGGCTCAAAGGAGATTGGCTGGATCATCTCGTGGGAAGCAAGTGGTCTTTCCGGATCAAAATGAAAAAGCAGGATGTCTGGAACAGATTGCGTGTTTTTTCGGTACAAACACCCGAAGCTCGAACCTTTATTTATGAGTGGATCGTTCATCAATTGTTTTTCTCAAAGGATGTTTTGACTACTCGTTATGGGTTTATCCCATTGAAACTCAATCAAAAATCATTGGGTTTGTATGCTTGGGAAGAACATTTTACAAAACAACTGATAGAATTTCACCGGCGACGTGAAGGTCCGATCATCCGCCTGTCGGAGGATGTCTTCTGGCAATTGCAGTATCTGTACAAAACCCAAAAAGGCGATCATTCGCTACCTTATTATGAGGCAGCTGAGATAAAACCTTTCGGAACAAAACAGATATTGAAAAACGAAAAATTATTCAAACAATTTGAAGAAGCTTCCAAACTTCTGAAGCAACACAAATATGCCAAGACAAAGGTGTCGGAGATCTTTGACCTCAACCAGCTGGCAATGTATTTTGCCTTGTTGGATCTTACGCAAGCGCTACACGGTTCGGCTTGGCATAATCAACGTTTCTATTTCAATCCGATAACCGAAAAATTGGAAATTGTCGGATATGATGGAAATATTTTTATGCAAGACATTCACTGGGATATATCCGATTTTTCTTATCACAAAGCCGTTAGCTCCGATATCTTTTTTGAGGAGGATTTGATGAAAATATACATCTTCGAGGATACGGTTTTTGTTTCCAAATATCTTGATGCACTGCAGCAGATCAGTGATTCGATTTATATCTCTTCGATGATGAACTCGATGGATTCGACAATTGCTTTCTACAATAATCTGATTGCCAAAGAATTTCGTTTTTATCATTATGATAAAGATTTTTTTGTAAATAGGGCAAAATTTATTCGTGATTATCTTCCTGCATTAGAAAAATTTGTAAAAGATAATCCATTGTCTATGCGTAAAATGAAATTGAAAAAAAGACCCTTGCGTATGCTGGAAGAGGACAAAACTCCGGAATTCTTGCTACATGCATATCTCGGCAATAGACAAGCGGATAAATATACGATTCAGCTTGAAAGCTATCTCCCAAAACCGGTAGAGATTCTCGGAGTCGGTGCTAAGAAAAATAGATTGGACAGCGAATCGAACAATCTTCGCTTGGAGTCATTTAATAATGATGGGGCAGTGCAGGCTCATTTTGATATCTACGCAGAGAAACCGGCATTTTTGTTTTTTCGGATTGTCAATCAACCCAAAGTTTACAGTGTAGAAATTCTTCCTTGGGCAATCCCGCAAGGTCTCACTTCACGTCAAAAACTGATGCAAAATGTCAAGGTGGATTCTTATAGGCAATATGCTGCAATAGAGGGAAATATAATCTCTTTCTCGGGTCAAAATACAATTGATAAACCCATTGTTATTCCCGAAGGATATTCGGTGTTATTCAAAGCCGGTACTCAACTGGATTTTGTCAATGGAGCTTTTTTCCTTTCTTTCTCTCCGGTCAAGGTGAAGGGGACGAAAGACAAGCCCGTATTGCTGTCTTCGCCGGATCATTCGGCGAAGGGTTTTAGTATTTTGCAGCCCTACGGGAAATGCTCAATTGAAAATCTGATATTCAAAGGTTTTGATACTTTTGCATACGAAAAATGGAATTTGAGCGGAGCTTTCACCATATATGAAGGAGACGATGTGGAGATTAACAATGTCCAATTTGTTGACAATCAGTGTGAAGATGCCTTAAATCTGGTGCGTAGCAGCTTCAAAATAAGCGATTGTACATTTGAGCATACTTGGGGAGATGCTTTTGATGCCGATTTTTGTACCGGACA
>CAZLTF010000221.1:0-2307 GCA_964562195.1 uncultured Bacteroidales bacterium
ATCTTTTTTATACGTATCTGTTTGTTTTGGTTCTTCTGGCAATATTGCCGATTAATAGTACCAATTCATCCCTAAACAATAACTATATCTTCTCGATACGATTGGATTATTTCGCTCATTCGATGGTTGTGATTCCGTATTTTCTTCTGTTGTTTATTTGTTTAGGTGAATGGAAGAGGGAGATTAGCGTTTTGTCAGTGGCATTCTTATTTGTCTCATTTTTGGAAGTAATACAATATTTTTTACCTTATAGAGCATACAACATCAATGATATGTTAGCCAATTGGCTTGGAATCTTATTAAGTTATATGTTGTTTTTGTTGGTAAAAAAAATGAATAAAATAGAGATGTTGGAAAAATGGCTACTATTGAGGTAGATAATTTGAAGCCGGATGAAAAAGAGATAAATTAGTGTTTGCAATCAATATTGTCAAAGTAAGCAAGATGAAGAAAATATTAATAACAGGTGGAGCCGGTTTTATCGGGTCGCATCTCGTGAGATTATTTGTAAACAAATATCCTGCATATCATATCTATAATTTGGATAAGCTTACTTATGCAGGAAATCTTGAAAATCTTTCGGATGTTGCCGGTAAACCCAATTATACTTTCATCAAAGGAGATATTGTTGATGGAGATTTTATACACGCTCTATTTCTCAAAGAGAAATTTGACGGAGTCCTTCATTTGGCTGCAGAGTCTCATGTAGATCGCTCTATTTCCAACCCGATGGAGTTTATTATGACCAATATTGTCGGAACGGTTAATCTGTTGAATGCTGCAAAAAATTGCTGGCAGGATGATCTTGAAGGAAAAAGATTTTATCATGTCTCTACGGATGAAGTTTATGGATCACTGGGAGAGGAAGGCTTTTTTACGGAAACAACAAATTATGACCCGCATAGTCCCTATTCGGCTTCCAAGGCGAGTTCGGATCATTTGGTAAGAGCTTATTTTGATACTTACAATTTGCCGGTCGTCATTTCAAATTGTTCCAATAATTATGGTCCCAATCAATTTCCCGAAAAATTAATTCCTCTTTTTATCAATAATATTAGGGAAGAGAAAGCGCTTCCCGTCTATGGAAAAGGCGAAAATGTGCGGGACTGGTTGTATGTGGAAGATCATGTGAAGGCGATAGATTTAATTTTTCATAAAGGAAGAGTTGGAGAAACATATAATATCGGCGGCAATAATGAGTGGAAAAATATTGACCTCATCAAGGTTTTGTGTAGAGTAGCAGACAGGATATTGGGAAAAAAAGAGGGGACTTCCGAGAAATTGATTACGTTTGTGCAAGACCGTGCCGGACACGACCATAGATATGCCATAGATTCTTCAAAACTTAAAAATACACTTGGCTGGCAACCGTCTCTGCAGTTTGAAGAAGGAATAGAAAAAACCATTTTGTGGTACATTGAAAATGAAGAATGGATGAAAAATATTACTTCGGGAGAATATCAAGAGTACTACAAAAAACAATATGGAGAGCAATAATTCAGAAGAACATTTATTAAAACATAATCAATGAAAGGGATAATTTTAGCCGGCGGAGCCGGAACACGACTTCATCCGCTCACAAAAGTTGTTTCCAAACAACTTTTACCCGTGTACGATAAGCCAATGATTTACTATCCTTTGTCTGTGCTTATGTTAGCCGGAATTAAAGAGATATTGATTATCTCCACACCGGAAGATTTGCCCAATTTTCAGAATCTTTTTGGAGATGGCTCAGATATCGGAATGCAATTTTCATATGTAGAACAACCCTCTCCGGATGGTTTAGCACAAGCCTTTATTTTGGGCAAAGATTTTATTGGAGATGATGATGTTTGTTTGGTCTTGGGAGATAATATTTTTTATGGCGCCGGATTGAGTGGATTGCTTACAGATTCCATTAGACTGGTCAAAGAAGAAAAGAAGGCGGTTGTGTTTGGTTATTATGTTGATGACCCCGAAAGATATGGAGTAGCGGAAGTGGATGTGGATGGCTCGGTACTTTCGATCGAAGAAAAACCCAAAAAACCGAAGTCCAATTATGCGGTAGTAGGTTTGTATTTTTATCCCAATTCGGTAATCTCAATTGCAGAGCAAGTAAAACCCTCCGATAGAGGTGAGCTGGAGATCACCTCCGTGAATGAAACTTACCTCGCAATGGGTGATCTGAAATTGCAAATTATGAGTCGCGGATTCGCATGGTTAGATACCGGTACACATGAGGCACTGGCAGAAGCCGGAGAATTTGTAAAAGTAGTGGAGAAAAGAACCGGATTGAAAATCGGTTGTATTGAAGAAATCGCTTGGCGT
>CAZLTF010000222.1:0-4308 GCA_964562195.1 uncultured Bacteroidales bacterium
TTTTTTCTCTTTTTTTAGAATAGCTACTTTCAAAAATTTCGCTTTACATTTTTTATATCCCAATTCAATGGACTTGTCAAAATAGGTACTTGCTTTGGTATAATCTTTTGTTTTGTAGGCGCAGTATCCGGCATTGAAATATAAGGTCGTATCCGGTTTGGAATCGGCTTCATAGAGCTTGATAGCTTGTTCAAAAGCGGGTAAAGCAGCAGCATAATCCTTGGCTTTGTATGCCTCAGCACCTTCGATTTTAAAATCTCTTGCAGTTTTGTCTTGTGCATTCATAACACTAAATCCTATCAACAAAGCCAATGCAAAAATCATTCTTCTCATAATCTAATCTGTTTTTTTATTAATACTCATTTTGTTTGCAAAAGTATAAAACTTTCTGTTTTTGAATAACAATATTCAAATTCTGTGCCGAAATTAAAATTTCTTAACATTTTTTTATGATTGTACCTCATATCTGCAAGTCTGCTGGCGATGAAAACCAAAAATACAATGCGCCGAATAGACCCGAAGTAGGGTCTGCTGTGGAGCGAAAACACGTTTTTATTGAATGATATATGCAAACCTGTTTGGAAAAAGCTCTGGTTTTTTTGCATTTTATTATTGGTTTGTCTATGTAATTCATTATCTCTCACGTGTTTGAAGTTTTTCAATAGAGTCGAAGTATGCATCAATATTCGTGTGCAGTTTGGATTTGTAGCGGACACCGGCTTGAATACAAAATGATTGTTATCCGATGACAATGGGTTCTAAAGTCAAAGCTTCTATCTCCAAGTGCAAATCTTCTAATATTTTGCGGCATTTTTCGAGATCATTGTTGATAAGGTTTTTAGTCTCTACGAATTGCTCTTTCACCGAAGAAAATAATTTTTGATAATAATCGATACCTTCTTTCAGATTTTTCGTAAATGTTATCAGGTATTTTTCTTGTTTTTTATTCACTGAGATTTTGGTTTCTTCTATTTTTGTTTTCAGATAGTCCACGTATAATCTTAGTTCTTTGACAAAGAGATTGGGTCTATGGTTTGCGGATATGACATTTATTCTTCCGTAGATATGATCGATCATTTCTTGCAGACTCATTTCTTTTGAGAAATAGGCTGTGTTGGGTCCGGGACAGACCGAGATACCATCACCTTCTACTTTGGTGTCCACATTGTGTACTTTCAGAGCGGAGGTTCCCAAGCCGACACAGATGCATGATTTGTCGATGATCTTGTCTTTCTCGATTTGCAATTGATGTGGGGATAAGTTTGTTTGTTCCAATTCTTGTATCTTGATGCGTTGATACTGTCTTGAGGCGGTACAAATGGCTTTTTCGGAGTAATCTTTGTTTGAAACAAGATATCTTTTCGGACATTTACTCCCGGGTATGCCTTGTTTGGCTAATTCAAGTTTTTCAACATCTTTGGTGTTGCCTCTCAGGCTGTTGAAAGGGACTCCTAAGGGAGAAATATTGCTAAGATAAAGGTCTTTCTCTTTGGCTTCAATGAGTTGTTGCATTGTAGGTCGATCGATAGAGACTGCTTCGGGAACCAACAAAAACGGAGATCCCCAGCCTACCGAATCAAGGTCATAATGGTTGAGCAAAAATTCATGCTCTTCATGCGTTCCTACTCCTCCTTGTGCTGTTATTTTCAAGGTAAGTGGATTTTTGGGAATAATTCGATTTTTGCATTCCAATGATTTTAGGAGTACTTCATAAATCGATTTTGTAAGCTCTTGGCGTTTCTCTTTAAATTCTTCGAGGATGGGTCCCATCAAATAGCCGTCGGTTGCAAAAGCGTGACCACCACAATTAAGTCCTGATTCTATCCTGTATTCGGAAACCCAGATTCCTTTTTTGGCAAAAAACTTCCCTTGAATCAATGCCGAACGATAGTCGCTGACTTTCAGTGCGATACGTTTTTTTATCTCGCCTTTTTCATTGGGAAAGAAATCGTCATAATTTTCTATATAGCTGTACAAACGGGGGTTCATCCCAGCAGATAAAACCAATGTGGAGTCTAAATCGCTCTCGGCGTACCCGCGTAGTGCTGCATGCGCATCATTGTATTCAATCGGCAATTTTTCCCCTTTGCGGTAATTATCTTTATCGATTTTGGTCATGATGTTTACATCAATCTTACCGATCGACATATTTTCTTTCAACCAATCGCTAATATCATTTAGATTGAAGTATTTGGATGTTAGTTCCAAAAACTCTTTTTTGATTGACGAGCTGTCGGGAAGCATGTGGAAATAGGCTTTTATTTCCGCCTTTTTTTCTTCGGCGGTGTTTTTTAGTTCGTTAAATTTCTTCTCCGTGATTTCATTCATCAGATTCAGGTAGGAAGTAATACGTTTTGCCCTGAAATCTTCTATCTTTTCGGAGATTTCGTGATAAGGAATTTCAAATTTTTCGCAATATACCTTTCTGATTTTTTCAATCAAAATGTCATCTACCAACGAAACTACCGAATCTATTCCAAACCGGGAGACTCTGAATGGGGTATCCAATGTAAACCCGATTCCCATCACGGGGATGTGAAAGCTGTGTGCTTTTTTCATAAGCTGTTATGTTGTTATTTCTTTATATTGATATTGAGAATCAGATATTTAATCCAATATCATCATAGAAACAATATCCAATATATAATAAACAGCAAAGGTAGCTAAAAGTTTGTGCTGACAACAAAAATATTTTATACACACGAAGATTAGTGTGGAAAGAGTATGAAGATAAGGTTGTTTTTCTGTTAACTCTTTTTATAAATTTTGATTTTTTGTCCTGGTTTTAGACGGTGGGAGTTGCGAATATGGTTGAGGCGTTTGATGTCTTTGACACTTACTCCCTTGTATAGATTGGCGATATCCCATAGTGTATCTCCTTTGCGCACAGTGTGATAGCGGTATTTTCCTTTCTTGGCATTTGTTTTTTGAGATGATTTTTTTGTTTTCTTAGGCCGGGAGTTGTATGTATAATCACCTCCGTACACGATGAGTCGTTTGCCCGGATAAATACGTGAAGAGCGAAGTCCGTTCCAAGCTTTGATTTTGCGGACGGACGTATGATATTTTTGGGCGATAAGTCCTAAATTTTCTCCTGAACGGACAATATGAATCTGACGTTCTTTTATTTTCTTTATTTGGGCGGCAAGTTTTTCCTTTTCGATGCCGGATTTTGTTTTGAAAGCATATAGCTCTTTTTCCTTGTCGATAAATGCACCAACGAATTCACGGGGCAGACGCAAGGTGTATTTTTTTGTTTTTGTAGCTGGAATAATTCCTCTTTTGAATGTAGGATTTAAAAATTTCAGCGTATCCATAGGAATTTTTAATAATTCGTGGACTTGCTCAAATGATAATACTTCGCCAATGGTCACAGTATCCGTCTCATAAAAAGGGACAGATGTTTCGGGTGTGTGAATGCCGGCTTCTTCGGCAAAGCTTAACACATATACTACTGCCGTAAAAGCAGGAACATAACCTCTTGTTTCGCGAGGCAAAAATGGCCATATTGCCCAGTAGTTTTTGATACCTCCGGCTCTTCGTAAGGCTTTGTTGACATTTCCCGCTCCTGAATTGTATGCTGCCAATGCCAAAGACCAATTGTGATATATGTCATATAAATCTTTCAAGTGGCGGCAAGCGGCATCGGTTTCTTTGTCCGGATCAAACCGGTCATCGACTATAGAGTTGGCTCTTAGCCCGTACATCCTGCCGGTTCGATACATAAACTGCCATAGCCCTTTGGCTCCGGCGCGCGAATTGGCAGTGGGATTGAGAGCGGATTCTATGACAGCCAGATATTTTAGCTCGAAAGGCAGATTGTATTTATCAAGATATTCTTCAAACATCGGAAAATAATATCTCGAAAGTCCTACGATTTTTCTCAACAACTTGGGATCTTTGCGTAGATATGTGTTGAGATATTGTTTTACTTGCCTGTTATATACCAGCTCAAACGGTGTGAATAGATTGATCGAATCGATACGCATCTGTATGATCGAATCAGGAGTCTCTACAAAAGCAAGATAAGCCAATGAATCAAATTCTTCTTTATCGTCTGCCGGACGTTGGGAATAATAGAAGGATTGCATAAGACTATCTACATTCCCTAATATGAATTCATTGAGTATCAGTGCAGTATCTTCTTTTATGGAGTCATTTGTTAATGCCGGACGGGAATAAACCAAGGTGTCTATTGAGGTCGAATCGGGTACACTCCCCATCCCAAACAGTAATTTCCCCGTTAATAGTAGGAGAACCCAAAAAATCTTACGCATAGTCATTTATTTTCTTTTTTTTTTCTTAATC
>CAZLTF010000223.1:0-1670 GCA_964562195.1 uncultured Bacteroidales bacterium
TGTGCAAAGACAAACACCAATCTACCATCTACTTTTCCGTAGCCGGAAACGACTCCGTCTCCCAGAAATTTTTGTTTGTCCAGTCCAAATTCAGTGGAATGGTGCACTACCAATTTGTCAAATTCATTGAAAGTACCTTTGTCCAAAAACAACTCTACTCTCTCCCGGGCAGTCAATCTACCTTTGGCATGTTGCTTATCAATACGCGCTTGACCACCGCCAAGTTCCGCTTGTCTGTTGATTTCATCAAATTTTTTAAACTTATCTTCTAATGACATATCTTAATTTTTTTATTTTCAATAATTTATTACTTCCGGAATGAAAGGACATTCAATCCGGTAATTACAAATGATTTACTCGATTTCGATCAAAGGTTGGTTGGAATCGATTACTTGACCTTCTTCGACCAATACTTTGATAATCTTTCGATCTTTTTTTACTTTGTATTCACTTTCCATTTTCATTGCGGAAATGATGATTACGGTTTCGTCTGCTTTGACTTCATCCCCTTCTTGTACCAATACTTTCACTACAATGCCGGGCATCGGGCTGGAAATGATGTTGCTATCATCGCCATCCGCTCCTTTGCGATATTTGGCATATTTGGCTTCCGGATCCAATACTTCGATGTCAAAATTGTCATAACCGGCAGAAATATTGTATTTCCTCCGGTCGTTTTTGTCTGTTGTCAGTTCAATATTTATGGACTTATTGTCATCGATGAGAGAATAAATTCCGGGTTCGACTTCTATCAGGTTCAATTTATATTCGGTATCATCCAACATAACGGTATATTGGTTGCCATTTCTTGAGATGATTTCTGCATTTATATTTTTTTCTCCTATTATTAATTCGTAACTCATACAGGTATATTTTGTATTAATAATTAAAATGAACGTCTTGCACGTCTTATTCCACAAGCTCTCCAGTTGTTTTCAGGAGCATGATTTACAATCTTCTTTTTGGATTCTTCGATATGATTGTCATAATCAATCAAAGCGGTGAGCAAAGCAAAGATTTCATTGTTGTTTTCTTGCTCATCTTTGGCAAACAGCTCGTCATGATTTTTTTCAATAAAATGAGTGTTGTAATTTCCACTTACAAAATCAGGATGCCCTATTATCTTGTCCAGCAGGGCAATAGAAGTCTTTACGCCTGCTATTTTGTATTCATTGAGAGCGCGGTGCATACGTTGTAGAGCAGCTTCTCGATCATCACCCCAAACGATTAGTTTCGAAATCATCGGATCATAATCCATCGGGATGGTATAACCCTGATAAGCGTATCCGTCAATACGAATACCGGGACCGCTGGGTTCGCTAAGGTGTTTGATTTTTCCGGGACTTGGCATAAAATTATTGTCCGGATCTTCGGCATAGATTCTACACTCTATCGAATGTCCTCTCTGGCTAAGCTCTTCTTGTTTGTAAGAAAGTTCCAATCCTGAGGCAACTCTGATTTGTTCTTTTACCAAATCGACACCGGTAACATATTCGGTGATCGGGTGTTCTACTTGGAGTCGAGTGTTCATTTCGAGGAAGTAGTAATTCAGATCATTGTCCATAATGAACTCAATCGTCCCTGCACCTGCGTAGTTTACTGCTTTGGCGGCAGCTACGGCGGTAGCGCCCATTTTTTCTCTGACTTCGGGAGTCAATAATGGACTTGGA
>CAZLTF010000224.1:0-2859 GCA_964562195.1 uncultured Bacteroidales bacterium
TGTCCGGTACAAAAATCGGCATCAAAAGCATCTCCCCAAGTATGCTCAAATGTACAATCGCTTATTTTGAAGCTGCTACGCACCAGATTTAAGGCATCTTCACACTGATTGTCAACAAATTGGACATTGTTAATCTCCACACCGTCTCCTTCATATATGGTGAAAGCTCCGCTCAAATTCCATTTTTCGTATGCAAAAGCATCAAAACCTTTGAATATCAGATTTTCAATTGAGCATTTCCCGTAGGGCTGCAAAATACTAAAACCCTTCGCCGAATGATCCGGCGAAGACAGCAATACAGGTTTGTCTTTCGTTCCCTTCACCTTGACCGGAGAGAAAGAAAGGAAAAAAGCTCCATTGACAAAATCCAAAGATGTACCTTCTTCAAATCTCACTTGATAATTTTCGGGAATAACAACTGGTATATGAATTTGATGCTTCCCGGAGAAGATAATTTCATTGCCCTCTATCCGGATAAAATCCGAATAATCATCCAAGTTTGACTTTCGCAATAATTTTTGTCTGGAAGTAAGCCCTTCGGGCAAACGCCAAGGCATAATCTCAACCGTATAAACGCTATCCCTGTTTTCTACTTTAAAGAATAAATATTTGGGTTTATTCATACGCTGTTGGAACATGACCTGAGGTTTTTGACCATATCGGTAAGCAGTGATGGGAAGCTCCTTCAATTTAATATCAGGTCTTTCGATATTATTTCCAAGTCCCACCAATGCAATCTTCTCAGGCAAGAAATTTTGTACTAAGAAACTCATTTCTCCGTTGAAATCACTTTGAATATAAGCATTCACAAGATAGCGGAACAATCCTTCCGGCAAATGTTTTTTCAAAGGTTTTCTCAGCATTCTGTGCTTAGACAGGCTAAACGTATGTGTAGAAGCATATTTTCTCAATTCGGGCAAGGTATTTCTAATAAATTCAGCCCGTTTTTGAAAATACTCATTATCAAAAACATAGTCAGGAAATTCTTGTCTAACAAGCAAGCCTATCCGTTTAACATCTTCTGATAATAAGCCTGTTATGGAATCAACAAATGATTTTTTGCTTACCTCTTCGAGAGCAGATAAATATTTCTGAACAAACACACTATCCTCAAAAACATATTTCTTCATCACATTGTATTCCCTGTAATCATATAGGCGATCGGCTCTGTACAAAGCATAATCAAACATATTCCAGTGCACATCCTTTTCATTCAATGATCCGTCATAGGCAATGATTTCCAACTTTTCAATTAGCGGATTGAAATAGAAACGCAAATTATGCCACATAGATCCGTGTGAAGCTTGTGTAAGATCAATAAAAGCAAAAAACATTGCAAGTTGATCCGTGTTGAAGATTTCAGATGGATTAAGTGTTCCGTATTGATGCTGTTTCATCAACTTGGCTCCTTCGGTGAATGCATGATAAAGAGAGGAATCTTTCAAAACTCTTTTGGTTTCAAAAGTTTGAATACGGGAAGCGGCGAAGTAATCCACATAAGCGATATTTTTATTTTTTTGCACGAGATGGTCCCATTGCCAATAAGCATCTTCGGAGAATTTTAAGATGACCCCTTCTCTTCTTTTGTGAAACTCCATCAATTGTTTTGTAAAATGTTCTTCCCATGCATACAGTCCCAGAGACTTCCGGTTCAATTGCAAAGGAACAAAACCATAACGAGTAGTCAGAATATCTTTGGCATCCAACATCTTATGAATTATCCATTCGTATTGAAAATTTCTGGCTTCCGGTGTGTGTAGCGAAAAAACACGAAGCCTTTTCCATGCAGAATTCTTTTTCAATTTCACTCTAAATGACCATTTCTCTCCGGTCAGATGATCCAAGCGGTCGCCCTTAAGTCTCAGTTTTGCTTTCATTACATCCTTGTCTGTGAAGAGCATCCCTTTCACCCAATCATCTCCGGAGGTCTGCAATATCCCCAATTCAAAAGCTTGTTTGCGTTTTCGTTGGAGTTTTTGCAGGGCATCTGTATTCAATTCAATATTAATCGTTCCGGAATCATACTGAGGATAGATTTTGTGACTATATCTTCGAATGATAAAATCATCAAAAAAAACAGAATCCGGTCCCGCACTCCAAAGATAAGCCTTGATACCATGTTCGATAATAGTAGGAGGAACAGTCGCCATCAATACCACTTTTTCCCATCCATTGTCATCCACTTCCACCGCTTTGCCGGAAGCAGCATAATAAGAATGTTTGTTGCCTTCAATCACAATGTAACCTTTATGATATTTTGACTTCCTCCATACAGACAATTCATAATATGTATTTTGATAAGCCATCGTATCCATCCAATTCATCGCATATATTTTTTTGTCCGAAAGCAAAACCGAATATTTTCCGGAATGCACCTGTTCGGAAGAACGCAATTTACCACCGGAAAGGCTATCACCACCGGAAGTAATGAAGAATTTTCCATCTTTGGATAATCGTTCCGCATCAGATATTACTTCAATGTATTTGTGGTCTTGTTTTTTAGAAGATAAAGATGTACAAGCAGCTCCCAACAAGCCCCATATCAACAGGAAGAGCTTCCATAACAAAATTCCATTTGTAATACTTGTTTTTCTCATTTACCCTCTGTAAACATTAATAAAATTTCTTTGCCAATTTTTTTTCGAGACCAAGAATCAAGCGTCCGTCCAATATCAATTCCGAACCTTTTTCGATAAGATACTCTTCGGGTGTATTTTTGATCTTTGAGCCGGAGATGCGAATTGTGGCAGGACCGTATTCGGGCTTCTTCTGCAATAATACCAATCCGTACCGGCAAGAAGCAATCTGTGTATTCACCACTTCCAACTGCGACAAATCTTTGGAGGCAATGCCGATATT
>CAZLTF010000225.1:0-7320 GCA_964562195.1 uncultured Bacteroidales bacterium
AGAGAAGTTTTTATTAAAGAAATGAAAAAAAAGAGCAATAATATAAGTCCCAGAGCTTATAAATATCATTTATAAGTCCGAGAGCTTATAAATACTATTTATAAGTTGTAGGACTTATAAATATTTGTACTTTTGCAAAAAAAATAGATATGAAAGCAGTGATAACCGGAGATATTGTCGCATATACAAGTTTAAGCGATGGAGATCGGATTTTATTAGACAAGGCATTGAGGCATTTGACAAGTGAGTTGAACTCAGTGTTTGATGTATTTGCGAGAGTGATAAGAGGTGATTATATTGAATGTGTAGTGTCGGATTCGAGAGAGGCTTTGCAGGTGGCTCTTAGTATTAAGAGTTTTGTGAAATCTATTCCTTTCGAGAAGAATTTTTCTAAAAACACGAATGGAAGAGTAAAAGCTTTTAAAACGTATGGGATACGCCTTGCTATCGGTTATGGTAAATTGGATCGATACGATCCTGAGAAAGGAATTATTGATGGAGAGGCTATTTATTTGGCAGGC
Source organism: uncultured Bacteroidales bacterium (assembly GCA_964562195.1). Lineage (GTDB taxonomy): Bacteria > Bacteroidota > Bacteroidia > Bacteroidales > S143-32 > S143-32. Next base: position 522 of record CAZLTF010000225.1, read on the forward strand.
AGGATGATAAACGAGTTCTCAACTTATAAAAAAGGGAAAATCATCATCAAAAACACTTTGTTTTTTGCCTCAAATGATAAAAACTTAAACAATCGTCTCGAACCCGTAATTTCATTGTTAGATGTGGTAATGAATAAAGCTACCTCAAAACAATCCAAAGTGCTCTCATTAAAATTGATGAAAAAAAATGAAGAAGAGATAGCCCGGCAATTGAAAATCTCACAGTCTGCAGTAAATCAACATTCAACGAGTGTGGGTTGGAATGCAATTGAGAAAAGTATTAAGTATTTTGACGGATTGCTTAAAGAATGAATAGTATGGAATTGAACCAACTTCTTATTTGGCAGCTTTTGGCGCACCTTTTAGCAGATTTTATTTTTCAAGGTGAAGACAAAGCGATGCATAAGAATAAATGGGGCTTTAAGAGTAAGCATCTCAAATGGCATATATTGGTGGTATTTCTGCTTTCTTGGTTGTTTTCTTTTCAACTAAATTATATTTTTGCCTCATTATTTATTGCAATAACGCATTGGTTGTTAGATGGAATAAAGCCCAAATTGTACAAAGTAAAAAATATACGTCCGTATCTGTTTTTTATTGATCAGATACTTCATTTGTCTATTCTTTCCGCTACAATCATTATTTTTAGTATCTTTTTTGAAATTGACTCCGCCTTGCCAATATCAATAAAAACAAAATATTTACTGATTGTTATGGGCTATATTATTTGTACTAAGCCGGCAAATATTCTCATTAAGGAGATTTTTAATACTTACGAAATAAAAATGGATAACAAAGGCGATGATCTTAGAAATGCAGGTAAGTTAATCGGAATAACGGAACGCCTTTTGGTGTTTACCTTTATACTTCTCAATCAATTTGAGGCAGTTGGTTTTCTAATTGCGGCAAAGTCGATACTGAGGTTTAAAGATAATAATACAATAAAAACAGAATATGTATTGATAGGTACGATGTTAAGTTTTGGTATTGCAATCGCTATTGGAGTACTAATAAATGTATATGATGGAATGGTATTGTAATGTGGTAATTGATTAATTAAATAATTGTGTAACTGAGTAATTGAATAATAAAAATTATTATGGAGAAAAAAGAATTTTTGTACGAGGGTAAAGCAAAGCGAATTTTTGCTACGGATGATCCCGGTTATGTGATTTTGCATTATAAGGATGATGCGACTGCCGGCAATGGAGTCAAAAAAGGGAGTATCAAGGACAAAGGTGTTATAAACAATGAGATAACAGCTATTTTGTTTCAAAAATTGGAGGAAAACGGTATCAAAACGCACTTTGTCCGGAAATTGAACGAACGGGAACAGTTGTGTCAAAAAGTAGATATTATCTTGCTTGAGGTGATTGTCAGGAACGTCATTGCGGGTTCGATGGCAAAACGTCTTGGTATTGAAGAAGGGACGGTGCCTCCCAACACGATTTTTGATATTTGTTACAAAAATGATGATTACGGCGACCCTTTGATCAATGATCATCATGCTGTTGCGATGGGACTTACAACCTATGAAGAATTAAACGAAATTTACCGGATTACCGGAAAAATCAACGATCTATTAAAAGACATTTTTGACAGGGAAGGTATCCGTTTAATTGATTTCAAGATTGAATTTGGAAAGAATAGCAAAGGAGAATTGCTTCTTGCAGACGAGATTACCCCCGATACTTGCCGCCTTTGGGATAAGGAGACAAACAAAAAATTGGACAAAGACCGTTTTCGTAGAGATCTGGGAAGTGTGGAAGAAGCATATATCGAAATTCTTAAACGCATCGGAGAATAATGGATTATGATTCAATAATTTCTGACAAGCCACATGAGGAATGTGGTGTTTTCGGGATTTACGCAGAGCAAGACCGTGAGGATATTGCCGGACTGGTTTATTATGGATTGTATGCCTTGCAACATCGCGGGCAGGAGAGTGCAGGAATAAGTGTTTCGCGTGACCGTGAGATAAAAACCAAAAAAGGCAATGGCTTGGTAGCAGAAGTTTTTTCAGCCGGAGATTTGGAAGATTTGAAAGGGAATATTGCCATCGGACACGTTCGTTATTCCACCGCCGGTGGCTCCAATGTGTTGAATGCTCAACCTTTGCAAGCAAAATCCAAAAAAGGAGATGTTGCGATGGCTCACAATGGCAACCTTATCAATCCGTCCGTGCTTAAAGAGTTGATGGAAGATGCCGGGACGGAGTTTATCACAAATGCTGATACGGAAGTGATTTTAAACCTCTTGATTCGCAAGATGCGCAAAGGATTGAAGCAAGCATTGATAGACACTATTTCTGCCATAAAAGGCTCTTTTGCTTTAGTTGTAATGGTGGATGATATGTTGATTGGTGTTCGTGATCCTCACGGTATCAGACCATTAGTGATGGGTCGTTTGGAAGATGGAGCCTACGTTTTGGCTTCCGAATCTTGTGCACTGGATGCAGTAGGAGCTGAATTTGTTAGGGATATAGAAGCCGGTGAAATCGTGGCAATTGACAAGAACGGTATTGAATCTTTGCATTATGCAGAAAGTTCACATAAAGCTCCTTGTGCTTTTGAACATATCTATTTTGCACGTCCCGATAGCATTATTGATGGTATCAATACCTATAATGCCCGTTTTGAGGCAGGTCATCGTCTTTGGGAACAAGACAGGCTTGAAGCGGATGTGGTGATTGGTGTGCCGGATTCGGGCATTCCCGCCGGAACAGGCTATGCCGAGGCTTCAGGGATTCCTTTTGCGATGGCTTTGGTAAAAAATAAATACATCGCACGTACTTTTATTCAGCCCAGCCAAGAATTGCGCGAAAAGTCCGTACAAGTGAAGCTTAATCCCATTCGTTCAATGATAGAAGGCAAAAGAATTGTCGTAGTGGATGATTCCTTGGTGAGAGGTACGACGAGCAGAAAATTGATTAAGATGCTTCGCAATGCAGGAGCCAAAGAAGTGCATTTCCGCTTGGCAAGTCCGGCTGTTACCAGTCCTTGCTTCTTTGGTGTTGACATTGCTTATCGCAATGAATTGATCGCTGCCAGATTGAATGTGGAAGAGATAAGGAAGGAGATCGGTGCAGACTCTTTGTTGTATCTCAGTATCGACAACCTGATCGAAACCTTGGGAAGTAAAAACTTCTGTATGGGTTGTTTTAGTGGCACTTATCCTATGTCTGCTATGTTAGGGTCTGCTGAAAAATTCTCAAACAAGTGAGAAAGAATGAATTACATGACAATATCAGTAATAAAATGCAAGAAAAACCAGCGTTTTTCCCAATAAGTCCTGTATTATGAGTCCAGTCAAAAAATGAAGGCACTTCTGTGATTTTCAGCAAACCCTATGCTAAATGAATAAGAATAAGGAGTTTAAACAATAAAAAAAGAGGAATATTGTAATTAATATTCCTCTTTTTGTTTTTACAAAATATGTTCTTTTACTCTTCGCTTGAAGCTTCACTTGCTTCGCTTCCTTCATTTTCTTCTTCATCATCATCGGAAGCAACAGCGGCTGTTGTTCTGGAAGTTTTGATAGACACAACGGAAGTGCTCGGATTGGTTAAGATGGTAAGATCTTTTGTTTCGATATCTTTCACTTGGAAAGAGTCGCCGATTTTCATTTCCGTGATATCAATATTCAAATAATCAGGCATGTTTTCTACCAGTCCTTCGACAAATAATTTACGTGTTTTCACGTAGAGAACTCCTCCTTGTAAGACTCCTTTGGATGATCCGTTGAGTCGGATAGGGATTCTTACTTTTACGGGTTTTCCATCTACGATTTCACGAAAATCTACATGCAATGGTCTGTCTGTAACCGGATGAAATTGAACATCATATACTACTCCGTTTACATTTTTACCATCGATATCCAAATTAAAAATAAAGGATTCGGGAGAGTGTAATGTCTTTTCAAAAGCTTTTTCATCAACGGAAAAATGAATTTGTTCTTTTCCGCCGTAGATGACAGCCGGAATACGACCTTCTCTTCTTAATTTTTTCGCATCTTTTTTCCCTACGTTCTCTCTAATAGAACCGCTCATTGATACTGAATTCATACTTTTTACTTTTTTAAAATTATTAATTTATTTATCTAAACAATCCTGTTATGGATTGTGCTTTCATTACTCTATTGATAACCTCTGCAAACAAGGGTGCAGTGGATAAAACTTTTATTTTGTCACATTCAAGAGCTTTTTCGCTCAGAGGAATGGTATCTGTCACAAAGAACTCAACAAAAACAGACTTTCTAATTTTCTCGACGGCATCTCTCGACAATACCGGATGAGTGATAAATGCCCTTACGCTTTTGGCACCATTATCGATCATCAACTCGGCAGCTTTGGTAATAGAACCGGCTGTATCTACGATATCATCCAACAAAATCACATCTTTGCCTTCTACATTCCCGATCAGTTTCATCGTATCTACAACATTTGCCACACTTCTTTGTTTGTAGCAAATCACAAAATCGGTTTTTATCTTTTTGGCATAAGATGCAGCCCTTCGTGTTCCGCCTGTGTCGGGAGAAGCCAATACGACATTTTCGAGATTCATCGTCCTCAGGTGAGGAATAAAGATGGACGAAGCATAAAGATGATCCACCGGAATGTCAAAGAAGCCTTGTATCTGGTCTGCATGCAAATCGATGGTAACCAGTCTTTTGATTCCTGCTTCTACCAGAAGTTTGGCTATCAGCTTCGCTGTAATTGGGACTCGCGGCTTGTCTTTGCGGTCTTGTCTTGCAAAACCGAAATAAGGAATTACCGCTACGATTTTTCGTGCCGAAGCACGTTTGGCGGCATCCGCCATCATCAATAGTTCAAATAAATTGTCAGAAGGCGAAAATGTAGATTGAATCAAAAATACGTCTTTCCCACGGATATTGTCTTCAAAAGCAGTACGAAATTCTCCGTCGGCAAATTCGGTAACCTCCATCTTGCCAAGCTCTTCGCCATAATTTTCGGCAATTTTCTCAGCTAAATACCGCGTAGCTCTACCTGAAAATAATATTGCTTTCTTTTGCTTCTTTGCCATTTCTTTACAATCTTTAAGAGAGACGAATTTTCCGGCAAAAGTATATTAAAATTCAATAAATAAAATATTTTGTTAATTTTTCTTGCATATTAAAAAAAAGAAGTACTTTTGCACACTCAAATGAGAGATGCCCAGGTGGCGGAATTGGTAGACGCGCTGGTCTCAAACACCAGTTCTTTCACTAGAGTGTCGGTTCGACCCCGACCCTGGGTACACAAAGGAGTAACTTATGGCTGAGTTGCTCCTTTTTTTGTTGTATCTTATGATTGATGGGTTTGAAAAGAGAGGTGCTTCTGTAGAACAAAACACCTTTCTTAACCGGACTTATTATTATGTAATTTGTTCTCTTTCACTTGTTTGGGAGTTTTTCATCAAACCCGGAATAAAATTTAGGGCGGATGTTTGTGTGTTTGATAAAATTATTTCTCCATCTCCAATCGTTTTACTTTTATTTCGAGGCGATTGTTTTCACGGTTATTGGATATCCCCGCTACTTTTTGTTTCCAAGAGGATAAATATGAGTCAAACCTTTATAATCAAAACAATGCTTTGAGATCATCCGCACTCAATACCCGCAAAACAGGATTGCCATCCGGATCGATTTCGGGCATAGAAGTAGAAAATAATTGATTGATGAGATTTTCCATCTCTTCTTGTTCTAGTTTTTTTCCGGTTTTGAGTGCCGTATATTTGGTAAGTGATTTTGCCAATTCTTTGTGAAAATCCATTTCTAATTCTTTCTCCTGAAAGCTAATAGTATTGATCATTTGATGGATTAGGGTTTCGAGTTTACTCTCTTGCAGTCCGGTAGGCAAAGCCGTAAATTGATAGGCTCCCGGACCAAAATCTTCAAAGACAAATCCCAAATCCGTGAGTGGTTTACGGATTGTTTGGAAAATTGTGTTTTCTTCGGGAGTTAGCTGGATACTTGTCGAAAACATCAATGTTTGTGAGCTTGCTTTGGATTGTTCCATAGAGCTAACAACCTCTTCGTAGCGAATACGATAGTGTGCACGATGTTGATCCACGATCATCATTCCCGATTTGACGGCAGTCAGAATATATTTTAGGTGAATCTGAATAAAGGTGTCACTTCCCTGTGAGGTAGCCGGATCCTTAGGGTCTTCTGCCGGGATTATCAAATGTGAAGTCTGTTCTCCGGATCGAACAGCCTCTATATTTTCCAATCCTTCATAGATTTTTTCCCAATTGTGAGGAATATCTTTTTTGGTAAAAGAGGTGTCATAAGAAGATGCGGTATTCTTATTTTTTCCTTGTTCAAAGGGGTTGAATGTCGGGTCAACACTTACTTTTGGAATTTGAATTGCTTGCCCTTTGTTTGGCGGAGCATAATCAAAAGGGGTTTCGGATTTGAAATCCAGCGCCGGAGCGATGTTAAAGCGTCCTAATGACTCTTGTATTGAAGAGCGCAACATGGCATAAAGATACTGTTGATCGCTGAAATTTATTTCGGTCTTGGTAGGATGAATGTTGATGTCCAAATCTTTGGGGTCAACCTCCAAAAAGATAAAATAGGAAGGGTAGAAATCTTTTTGTATCAATCCGTCAAATGCTTGCATCACAGCGTGGTGAAAATAATTATGTTTAAAAAATCTTCCGTTTACAAAGAAGTATTGCTCTCCGCGTTTCTTTTTGGCAAATTCCGGTTTGGTAACAAATCCTTTCACCTTGGCTTGTGTGGAATCGAGGTCAAAATTTACCAAACGATGTACATAATTTTTATTGAAAATGGATAC
>CAZLTF010000226.1:0-1719 GCA_964562195.1 uncultured Bacteroidales bacterium
CGCATAATGCGTTGCATCATATCGTACATTTCAATGCCTTGTTCTTGTGCGGTAACTTCCCTAAAATAGATTTTGTTTACAAACAAGACATAGTGTTTATATAGTTCTTCTATCTTCTTTACCGCTTTATCAACATCACTATGCACAAGATCAGAGACGTGCGTAATCTCATCCGAGAAACTAAGAATGGATGTTCTCTGTACTAAGGCGAGTTCTGCCATTTTATAATACATTGTTTGCAGATGACGCACCAAATAAGTTACATTGTATTCTTTCAAATCACAAAAGTCTTTGGTTAACATCACCATACTGTATCGTGAAAATCCATAAGTAGTGCCCCATTCAACCCACCGGCTATAAGTCGATTTTTTTATTAATTCTTGTCTTTGAAAAACATTGGTATGCATCGGAAAAGTATCCACAAAGACATAAGAGTACCAATCCATATTCGTCTCAAAAGAGTAATGAGCGGGAGTATTGAATATGCCGCTTTGAACAAAAGTACTGCTATTTATTTGCTGTTTAGGATTACTATTATTTGGCTCTATCTTAGATAATTCACCTGCAAAATCGCTGTTTCCGTACCAACTCACCACAAACATTCTATCATCAAGAGCGGGACGCAAATATATTTTGTAGTTATTCTTTTTATCGGTAAAACCTTTTCTTTCGTGTGTCAAAACAAAATCTTTGGCAAATAAATATTCAATAAATTTTGGCAATTGAAAAGGTCCGTTTTTGTAATAGTTTTCTTCTTGGTAATTTTCAAAATCTTCAAAACTATCCAATTTACTAAGCTCTTCTTTACTTTTCTCTTTCAATCCGTCTTTTCCAATCCAAATAGCATCCGGAATTTCATATTTTTTCGGAGCACACAAGACCAAATCTTTTGGAGTATTATCTTTTTTTCCTGTAACGATGGAATCTGCTTCCAAATCAAAAAACGGAACAAAAAGCCTTCTTCCAAATTTGTTAATTTGCAAAATATCCGCTTTGTCTGCGTATCTTTTATTTTTCAGATGAAAAGACAAAACCCCAACACCGGTACTGTACATATTCATAATAATACTATCAATTTCCAACTGAAAAGTACCCCCTTTACCAAATAGCCGGATATAATAATACAGTCTTTCGGAATCTTTGTTGGCAGCAGGACTATATTCAAAATGTCGCATTAATTCTTTGCTATTCACATTTCCCGAAGATCTCAAATCATCGTGCAGATCATACAAAACTTTTCTGACAAAATCAAAAAAATAATTATATTCATTGTATGCACTCTCATCCAAAAGTTGAAAGCCACCTTCGGTATTGTTTGAACTTCTTTTCCATTCTTTACTACTCTCGATTAGATTCGATTGAAATTTACTAAGGTTAAACTTATCTTTCAATCCGGCATCTTCATCCACCTCCCAATTTTTCCAGCGAAATGGGAATAAGAATATATGATGACTAAATAATTTTTCTATATTATCTTTCATAAAGCTATTTTTTAAAATAATCAATAATACAAATGGCACTCGCAATGCTATCATCCAGAGGATGATGTACCCGGAGTCCTTGAAGTCCCGACAATTCAATGCGTTTCTTTGAAACATCTAAGAAGTTGGCAATATCTTTCAGAGGAAAAGGCATCGCCAGTTCACGTTCAGCCAAATCATCCATCGCTACTTCCATCAGGAATTTTGTTTCTACGGGAAAACCGGCATCTACCCATAC
>CAZLTF010000227.1:0-5279 GCA_964562195.1 uncultured Bacteroidales bacterium
AATATTATACAGAATATCAGCATCATAAGAAAAAAATATTAGGACTTCATCGAGTTATACAACGTATTGGCTATGCCAATCTTCTGACCAATACTACTACCGCCGCCGGATTTATCGCTTTTATCATTACACGCAATGACCTTTTGGTAGAATTTGGATTGATCGCTTCTCTCAATATCATCATTGCGTATATTTTGACTCTTGTGCTTATTCCTATCTTCTTCAGTTTTTTGCCCGACCCGAAAGCGAGACATTACAAACACCTAAGCGGAGGGAATGTGACATCGATTCTTTCCAAAATCTCATACATTATTGTACATAAACCACGCTGGGTCTATAGTTTTGCGGGAATCTCTCTTCTTGTCTCCATTGCCGGTATTGCACAGCTCAAGACCACCGGTCGAATTGTAGATGATCTCCCACGGGGGGATGCTTTATATCAAGATCTTCTCTTCTTTGAAGAAAACTTTAATGGTATTATGCCTTTGGAAATTAGTATTGATTTGGGCAAGAAAAAGGCAATTCAAAACCTCCGTAATATTAAAAAAATAGATCAATTGCAAGCCGCTTTGACACGGTATCCACAGCTTTCCAAATCACTTTCCGTGGCGAATGTGATAAAGTTTTCCAAACAAGCATTTTATCGCGGAAAACCCGCTATGTATAGCCTGCCCAATAATCAGGAAAAAGCATTTATCTTCTCCTACTATCCCAAAATCAACTCCTCGCAGAAGGGAATGCTGACTGCTTTTGTGGATTCCTCTCAGAGATATACCCGAATTAGTGTTCAGATGGCAAACCTCGGGACCTATCAGATTGACAGCTTGAAGCAAGATATTCGCCTTACCATCGATTCGATATTTTCTCCCAAAAAGTATAATGTTGATTTGACGGGTACTTCGGTTGTTTTCCTCAAAGGCACAAAATATCTGGTCAACAATCTTTTTTCCAGTCTTTTGTTGGCAGTTGTCATCATTGCAATATTGATGTTTTTGTTGTTCAATTCATTTAGAATGGTCTTTATTTCATTGATTCCTAATGTTATTCCTTTATTTATCACAGCTGCTATGATGGGATTTTTTGATATATCTATCAAGCCTTCTACGGTATTGATTTTTAGTATTGCACTGGGAATATCGGTCGATAATTCTATCCATTTTCTGTCCCGCTACCGGCTTCATCTCAATAAGGACGGCTGGAATATCAAGGAAGCAGCATTGGCTACCCTTAATGAAACGGGATTTAGTATGATTTACTCATCAATCATCTTGTTCTTTGGTTTTATCGTTTTTGTTTTGTCTTCTTTCGGGGGTACGCAAGCATTGGGTTATCTCATTGCTTTTACTCTGATAGTCGCTCTGCTTTCCAACCTGTTTATCCTGCCTTCGCTTATTTTGTCGCTGGATAAATGGCTGACTACTAAGGCATTTAAAGAACCTTTCTTGGAAGTGTATGATGAAGAAGACGACATCGAATTGAATCAAATAGAGATTGATGAGTAATACCGGATAATGATAAATGAATTTAATTAATATAGAATGATATTCCAATTTTGATAATATGTTTACAATAGAAGAATACCAAGAAATAATTCAACAAAAAATAGCTTCTCTTGATATTGTGAGACCTCCTCATGAGCTATATGATCCGATACAATACACTATGAATCTGGGTGGGAAAAGACTGCGCCCTACTCTCTGTCTGTTGGCTGCCGAAATGTTTGGTGCTTCGGTGGAAGACGCTATTTGTTCGGCTATTGCCATTGAAGTTTTTCACAACTTCACGCTTATTCACGATGATATTATGGACGAAGCCCCGATACGAAGAGGAAAAATGTCCGTTTATAGAAAGTGGAATGAGAATATTGCGATTCTTTCGGGAGATGCTATGATGGCTATGGCTTATCAATATTTATTGAAGACACCAAGCAAAAATCTCCTTTCCATTATCGAAACTTTCAATAAGTTTGCTATTGAAGTCTGTGAAGGTCAGCAATTTGATATGAATTTTGAGACAAAAGACCACTTGGCACTTTCCGAATATATCAATATGATTCGCCTCAAAACCTCCGTGTTGATCGCCGGAAGTTTGAAGATCGGTGCACTCATCGGCGATGCCGGTCAAGAAGACATATCTCATTTATATCATTTTGGAGAAAACATCGGTATTGCTTTTCAACTCAAAGATGATTATCTGGATGTATTTAGTCAAGAGGATAAATTTGGAAAACAAACCGGAGGGGATATTCTTACGAACAAAAAAACTTTCCTCTATCTGAAAGCCTATGAGTTGGCTGATATAGAAACGAAGAAAGAACTTAATGCGTACTTTTTTGCAAAAAACAGAATTGACCCGAAAGAAAAAATTCAGGGCGTGAAGGCAATCTATCAAAGACTGAAAGTGAAAGATGCAACGGAAATTGAAATGCAAAAATATTATCAAGTAGCGATTTCATTTCTGGACAAGATTCGACTGCCCGACGAGAAGAAGGTGGAAATAACCACTCTGGCGGACAAATTGATGGTTAGGGATATTTAGTGTCTGCTTTTGCGAAACGAAAGCTCCTTCTTTGATAATAAAATATATGCAAGATTTTTTGGGAAAAATGCTGATTTTTATTACATTTTATTACTGATATTTTCATGTAATTCATTCTTTCTCACCTGTTTGAGAGTTTATTTGCAGATCCTATTTTGCATTCTCAAAAAACGAAAAGTGTACCCGCCCATAATGACGATGTTCATAAAAGTTGGGATGGTCCTCATAAGAATATGCCTCCGAATGTTCAAGTACAAAAATCCCGTTTTCTTTCAACAACTGATGCTCAAAAATCAAGTGGGGTAAGTCCTGAAATATTTCTCTCATGGAATAGGGTGGATCGGCAAAAATCACATCCCACTTAAGACGTGCGTGGCGAATAAAATATTTATAATCGGACTGAATGCTGTGGATGCTATCATAATCCAAAGATGCTGCCGTCCGTTCGATAAAATGGCTACAGTGTCGATTGTTATCTACCGAATGAATAATATGTGCTCCGCGTGAAGCAAATTCATAGGAGATGTTGCCCGTCCCGGCAAAAAGATCCAATACATCAATCTCATCAAAATATATTTGATTGTTGAGAATATTGAACAAACTCTCTTTTGCCATATCGGTGGTAGGTCGAACAGGTAAATTCTTTGGCGCCGTGATTCTTCTTCCCTTATTCTTACCGCTGATTATTCGCATATACTTATATTTAATATTTCATAATGCTCCCCTTCTCTGACAGAATCAAAGAGATAGGCATAATCATATATTGAATTCCTCTTTATGATTTTCAAGGTTTTTATATAGTCGGACAATAGTCGATATTGCTCATCCCCTTTTCGTATTTTACCCAAAAGAGTAAGGGGAGTCCGGGTGACTTCCAATTTTAGTTGATCATATACATAAAGGACAAAGTAGGCAATATCATTGGCAGACTGAATGCCAAAACTGTTGTGAAAAAGCAAATCGTTTTGCTCAAAAACCAGAATGTCAATCTCTCTCTTTCCGATCCGTAGAAAAATGTTTTTATTGTACTTAGATTGAACACTTTCGTGAGACAAACAGTCTATAAGTATCTTGTGATGACTTAGAATGGGAGCATGTGCAAAATTAACAGAAAAAAAATCAATAAGGTTTTTGTCCATCGGAAAAATCGAGTATGACTCATTCCGGACTTCGTTGCTTAGTAGTTTTTCTCCTTTTTGAACTTCAAAATTTAAGCTTACAATCGTGTCGAGTTGCGTGTTCTCAAAAAGCACTTTGGGAACCAACGTATGATGCAGAGGGACAAAAATAATATCTGTTTTTTGAAATTGCTGTGTTAATATAGGATTGTCATCCAAGAGTTTGTCTAAGATATATCCGAGATGCCGGCCATCTCTCACACCTGAAAACTCAAATTCATTCCAAGCAATTACTCTTTTAGTATTGGGGTTGAGAATTAAAAAAGAAAATCCATCATACGAGAGTTTGATGGATAATCGATAACTATGTGTGTCGGTTGATAAAAAACTTTTATCATACACACTGCGTTTTTTGATAATATGTTGATGCATGGGGTCTATTCCCAGTTACCATCTGTGGATACTTCTTCCATAGATCCAACTTTCAGCCCCGGAAATTTTTCAATATCCAATTTGCTGGAATTTAAGTTGGACAACAATTGTTTGTCAAGATCGCTTAAGAATGAATCGTAAGAAGCACGTACTTCAAAAACATTAACTTTGACACCTCCTTTTTCGATTTTTCCTGCATTGAGTTCAAAAATTTTGCCATGAGAGAAAGGTATTTCTTTCAATTCCGAAGGGTCAAATCCGGCTCTTTTGAACAAAGAATCTTGCACTCCTACAAATCCAAGCGTGTCTCTTATCGTACGTGTAAACGTAGTATCGGTAGGGTCCGGAACCATCTTTACAACAGCAATCTTTCCATTTCTTACAAAATCAATCAATGAATCAAAACTGCCTGTGTATGAAGAATGTATGCTTCTATAGGTGAGCTGAGCTGCACGAATATCTTTTAAATTTTGTACAACTTCTTTGCTCCTTTTATCAACTTCTTCGTTAAACTTTACAGGTTTCATAATATTTGTGTACAATACGTATCCTAAAAACACAATCACACCTGCCAAAACAACTTTTACAATATTCTGAATCATAAGACGAATTTTTTTTGCAAAAATACTAAAATATTTATTTGCAAAAGTGAATCATTTAATTTTTTTTTATTTTGTTTTATTTCTACCGTGTTTTGATAGTATTACGTCGGGCAAAATGCTTGAAAATGTTGTTGCTTTTCAAATACTATGTGTTACAAATCGGAAATGAAGCCTCAATAAAACCACACTTTTGAAAAAGAGAGTTGGATTTAAGATTGAATAGGTTCAAGAATTTGGTTGTAAAGGATTGTTCAATATCTGTGATTCTTTATAATATGGAAGTGTTTGATGTAGATCGTAGTTTTATTTTTGGGGTCTGCTGAAAGGCTCTCAAACATCTGGAAGAGAACGAATTATATGAACGTTTCAATAATAAAATGCAAGAAAACAAGAACTTTTCCCAAAAACGTAATTAACAATAAATTGTTTATAAAAAGATAAAACGCAGAAGCCCTAAGTGTTTTAATATGATAACTTTGTGGAAAAATTAGAGGAATTTTGAATGCCATATATTGATAGTATGATTAATCAACAAATATAGTATATAATGGATCAAAAGAACAATACTTCCAACGAAGAGAGATTAGAG
>CAZLTF010000228.1:0-1627 GCA_964562195.1 uncultured Bacteroidales bacterium
CGAAAAATAGAAAGCTAAACGAAGGAATGAAAGATATTCAAGAAAACTGGTATAAATTCCGTTTGCTTGTTATCAGTGAACCTAACGAAACAGATGCTCCCATCCTCTTGTTCAGGGGTGAGTCCCTCGAAAAATTAGGAAATGTATTGTATGAGAATTATCGAAAGAACAAGGCGGTCGATGCTTCTTTGAAAGAATTGCAGCACTTCTCGGATATGCTGATTAATTCCCAAAAGCTGGCCGTTTACTATTATGCTTCCATTTGGGGATTTGATGCAAAAATGGAAAAGGAAGGTTTTGATATCGATCTGGATACCAAGTTTACAAAATCTAAGAAAAATTTTGAATCTTCTTTGTACGATACCTCTTGGAATACTGATCATAATGCTTACCTCGATGATGTTAATTCAATATTGACCAATTATTATTTGTTGCCCGAAGGAAAATTGACGGAGTTAAAAGAAAGCAAGTTTGTCCTAAATGCTTTTGACATGCTTGTAAATAAATTTTTCCGATTGTGTAAGAAGGTTAGCAATGAATTGCTTAAAGAGAGTCTTGAAGAATAATTTTTAATGCATATTAGATCAAAAAGCGTGAATAGAAATATCTGTTCACGCTTTTTGGTTATGGTGCTCGCCCAAAACCGTTTCGTGATTTTGTATTGCATCCGGAATTTTGTTTGTCGTGATATGTTGTGATGCCTTTGCATTAGCTAATTGAAAAAACAGAAATATCGCCAAAAGATGCATTTTTGAATCTGCTTGTTTTTTTGACCGGACCCATCATTGATATTTTTACCTGATTTATTCTATTTCACGTGTATGAGAGTTTTCGGCAGACCCGAAATATTTCACAAGTCTTGAATTTGTCGTTTTGTGTACTGTCCAAAAAATGAGTTTTGTACCGCACACTATATTGATGGTATATAGTGAATATACATACCCCAGTACCCATTTTTGTGATACGAAAATTCGATGCGAAGCACCTTGTCATAATACGTGACCAGATCTATTCCGACTCCACCGCCGATCAACCATTGATCAGCCAAGGAATTCAGTCCGGGAAAGAAACCGTCTTTCATATAGCCAATATCACCGAATACATTGACATACAGTGCATAGTGGATTTTCCCAAATTCTTCTATTATCCTTTTGTAATAATAGGTCGTGGGTTTTAGCAATTCATATTTCAAATTGTTTTTGAATAGAAAATAGCTCTGTCCGCGAATACTAAAATCTTCATAAGCCCGTACCAGATTGAACATATTACCAATTTCCGGAGACTTATAATAGGGGGTATTGCGAAATACAGAATGATGCAAAACAAGCCCACTCGCATAATAAAATTTCTTGCCTAAGTGAAAGAACCTTCGTGCATTACCATCCAATATCAAATCCCCTGCATTCCATGGGAGGGTAATTCCCAACCCTCTTTTTTGTATTTTGAAGTCATAATAATAACCCCTCAAAGGATAGTGGATATAATCTCTATAGTCGTATTTGAGGGTGTAAGACAGCCCGAAAAATTGATTTCTTGCTTTCCCTTCAAATGAAAATCCGGGATTAATAATTAGTACAGAATCCGAAAACCGGTAATTTGAGTATTGCAGACTCAATAAATGCCGCGT
>CAZLTF010000229.1:0-2449 GCA_964562195.1 uncultured Bacteroidales bacterium
ACTTGTTTTGTATTGTTTGGTAAGACTAAAAAATGTTTCTCCTTGCCGGACGATATGCAATAGATAGTCACTGTTTTCATCCACGTCCAGCGCTGCTTTCCGGATATTTTGATCTGTTGTGTCCACTGTATTGTAGCCGGCACTTCGGGTAGATGGTTTGACTGGAATTTGAAGTATGCTTCCTTCTTTTAATGCCTCTCTACTCTCGGGATTGTATTGGTAAATCTCCTCATATCCAATGTCATAGGTCTTGCTAATAGAATATAAAGTCTGTCCTTTTTTGACTAAATGTAAATAGTATTTGATACCGTCTTTTTCTTCTGTTATACTTGATTTTACCGTAGGCACTACTTCTTGGGCCACGACATACGTCATTGTTATGATCAAGCTTGCCAATATTAAAACTAATTTTCTCATATATTTCTATCTTATGGATGCAAAAATATGAATTATTCATCAATAATACAAAAAATACAATATAATGATTAACAATTTATTGTGAATAAAATTATCCCCTATAGATGTCAACCTTATCGGCAAACGGGGAGAGCCTCTTTTCTTTTTCACATCATTGTCATTGCCGGAAAATACGCTTGTTAGGGAGATGATTGCATCAAAATTTTATCAACTTAATAGATGCCAGAATCTCTTTCTGAAAAGTGCGTGAAATAGGAATCGGAAACTCCAAATCTTGTAGTATAATACTATAATTTCTTGCATTTCCTTGAATCTCAATTACATTATCCAAATTTACCAAATATGAGCGATGGCATCTTCTGATGGATGGGTAAACGGACAATTGCTTCTCGATTTTTCCTAAGGTGGCACGGATTAGTTTTCGTTGGAGTATCCGCTCTTGGAGAAAGAAAACCTCATTGTAATTTCCGTCCGAATGTACGCAAAGAAAATCTTGCAAGTCCATCGATAAGATTTCGTTTTTATTATCCGTGATAATGGTGATCCGTTGATTCTCCGGAAATTTTTCTGAGATTTTGATGTTGTTGTTTAATGTGTGTGCAATCGTTTGATGTTTGTGTGATAAATATTTTTCCAAATATATCGTCGTAAATATTATGGGAAATATTCCCACTGCCAAAGTAAGGAATAGGAAAGAAAAAATATCGTGTTGCATCTCTTCATCTTCGGTTAGCGCATAGTTGTATCCCCAATTGGCAATTCCGATAATCACAATATGAAAGATTACAAACAAAATGCTTTTGCCCGCTGTCCAATGGTCGGAAGCAAATGTTTTGGTAAAGATTCGTGGCAATCCCAGATTGGTAAGCAGCATAATGAAAAATGTGATGAAGAAGTATCCCAGAAGGTAGAGGACTTTGTTGGATGTGGATTGTGATATGCCGAAGGGTTGAAAAACAAGTAAAAACAGATAAATGAAAAGCGCAAACAAAAAGGAAGTAATGATAATTTGCCTATTGTTTTTGTGAATAGGGTAAGGCTTATTGTACCATCTTTTTATTTTCGATATCTCTTTTCTCATTGTTCTATGTTCTTCATTGATAGAGAGATGCGTTTGCGAGCAATATCCACTTCCGTAACGATAACATTCACCTTTTGATTAAGACTCAAAAATTCCGAAGGGTCGGCGACGTATTTTTGGGCAATTTGGCTTTTGTGAAGCAAACCGTCTTGATGTACACCCAAGTCGATAAATGCACCGAAAGCAGTGATGTTGGTGACGATGCCGGGAAGTTTCATTCCTGTTTTTAGGTCTTCAATGCGATGGACATCATTGGAAAACTTGAAAACCTTAAAATCCTGACGCGGGTCACGTCCGGGCTTGGATAGCTCTTTGATAATGTCTTGAAGAGTGGGCAATCCTGTTTGTCCAGTGACAAAATCTTTGATGTTGATTTTTTTCTGAATGTCTTGACGTTGGATAAGCTCTTGAACACTTACATTCTGACTTGCAGCCATCTTTTCGACTACGTGATAAGATTCGGGATGTACGGCGGAGCTGTCGAGTGGATTGCTGGCATTGCGGATACGCAAAAAACCGGCGGCTTGTTCATATACTTTTGCCCCCATACGTGGAACATTCATAAGCTCCTGTCGCGAACGAAAAGCTCCGTTCTCTGCACGATAACGAACGATGTTTTCTGCCAAAGTATTGCCGATGCCGGAGACGTATGCCAAAAGTTGTTTGCTCGCTGTGTTTACTTGTACTCCTACGGCATTGACAACACTCATGACCGTATCGTCCAGCGATTGTAGTAATTTCTTTTGATTGACATCATGCTGATATTGACCTACACCTATGGATTTGGGATCGATTTTTACCAATTCTGCCAATGGGTCTTGGAGACGCCTTCCGATGGAGACAGCTCCTCTGACTGTGATGTCATAATCCGGAAATTCTTCTCTTGCTACTTTGGAAGCCGAATATACGGATGCCCCGCTCTCATTGACCATGATTGCCATTACATCTCGG
>CAZLTF010000230.1:0-5953 GCA_964562195.1 uncultured Bacteroidales bacterium
CATAATCAAATATGAACGTATTTATATTTTTTAATTTTGTTTTGAAATTTGACATAATCTATTTTCTAATTATTTTGCTTAAAAGATTGTAAAGTGCCTCCAAATCAGCTTTTTGGGCTAACATCTTACGGTGTTTATTCATTATCTTTTGATCATTACGCAGAGCGGGACCGGTCTGTGCCTTGCGGGCGCCTATTTCTATGGCTTTTTCAATGGTTTCTTTCATCAAGGGATGCAAGAGCCGGACGGGAATATCTTTCTCGCTCAATAATTGTTCGGAAATGCCAAACAAAGCATTGGTAAAATTGCACGTAAAAACCGCCGCAAGATGCAAATCTGCGCGTTGACCGGAAGAAATAGAAAAAACATTGTTGCTTACACGTTGAGCCAAGGTTCTCAATTTTTGGAAAAATGCCTCGCTTTCTGTTTCCAAACAAAACGGTACTTCTGTCATATCGACTTCGCGCATCTTGGAAAAAGTTTGCAAAGGATAGAGAACGCCGGTTTGTTGGGCTTTTCCGTGCAAAACTTCAATGGATATCGAACCGCAAGTGTGTACCAGCGCTTTGGGAATAAACATCAGATTTCGGAGTACTGTTTCGATGGCATCATCCGGTACGGAAATGATCCAAAGATCAATATCTTGATTCATATCCGAAAATTTCGTGATCGCTTCCGCTCCTACTTCCGTAGCAAGTCTGTCGGCAGAATCCTGTGTCCTACTCCATATTTGAATCAATTCCAAACCTTGTGCTTGGAAGGCTTTGGACAGATGCCAAGCCACATTGCCTGCTCCGATAAAACCGAGTTTTTTAATCATTCTTGCGTTTGTATTTTACTTTTAATGCCGTACTTTTTGTATTGTAAAGCAAACTCATTAAGGAGAATGTTTGTGTAACCGAATTGTCTTCAATTTCGTAATTCTCACCTTTTACCGTTTTGATTTCTCCCGGAAATTGCATTTTGCTGATTACCTTTATGGATGCTATATATTCTTGGTAATCCGACAATTGGATCTTGTTTTGCCGTATATACATTTGTAAAAATGGGGAAATATTCATTCGGAGCAGTTTCTTTCTTTTGATTTTAATGTATTTTTTGAGCCAGCTCAACTTTTTATATCCTAAAAATCCGTAAAATGCTTTGTTTAAGGCTTTGGTATTCTCGAAAGCTATTTTCAAAAACATATCACCTTGAAAGGGAGAAAGATTGTATTCGACTTTTGAAATGCCTTCTTGAACGGACAAATATTGGGCAAGCGAATCTACTTGGGTAGTCATATCATCATATTCTTGATTGCCGGAGATATATGCCAGCATACCTCCGATGCCGGAATTTTCGATGTAAAACATAATTTCTCCGGATTTGTCGTGGTGTACCGTGATTTTCTCATGAATATCAAAGCAAGACACCCAGCTCAATGAAAGGACGAAAAGTATAAGCAATTTTATTCTATACATTCTTCTCATTTTTTTGCAAAGGTAAACAAAAAGCTTAAATGGATGGATAAACTTCGTTTTTTACTCTCCTAAAGGCTAAAGTGATGAATGCCATTCGTCCCAAGGTGAAAAAAATCGGTCATTTTATCACAATTGTTATCCCATTTATCACAAAGGTGTTGTGCTTGGAAATTTTTCTAATACTTTTGCCGGAAAATAATACCTTATGAAAAAAGTCGTTATCACATTTATGTTTTTCCAAATTTTCATATCCGGATATACACAAAAAGCGGAAATCACACAAAGCATACGGGGCATTGTCATAGACAAATATTCTCATGAGACGCTTGTCGGGGCGAGTGTCGTTGTTCCCGGTTCGGATCCTCTGATTGGTACTACAACCGATGTGAACGGAGCCTTCCAAATAGAAGGTTTGCAGTTGGGACGACATAGTCTGAAAATTTCATATATCGGTTACCTTGACAGGATTATCACCAATCTTAATCTTATTTCGGGAAAACAAATTGTATTGAATATCGAATTGGAAGAAAGTGTCAATAGATTGAAAACGGTTACCATCAAGGCAACATCTGATAAGACACAGACTATCAGTGAGATGGCTACGGTTAGTGCGAGGACATTTACGGTGGAGGAGACAGAACGTTTTGCCGGTAGTCTGGGCGACCCTTCCAGAATGGCTTCACACTATGCAGGTGTGAGTATGGTCAATGATAAACGTAATGACATTATTATTCGTGGCAATTCTCCGAGTACGCTCTTGTGGAGACTGGACGGAATTGAAATCCCGAATCCCAACCATTTTGGCTCACTCGGTACTACCGGAGGACCTGTCAATATGCTCAACAACAACTTACTTACCAATTCGGATTTCTTTACCGGAGCTTTTCCGGCTGAATACGGAAATGCTATTTCGGGCGTTTTTGACCTCAAAATGAGAAGCGGAAACAATCAGAAACACGAATTTGTCGGACAAATAGGATTCAATGGATTTGAAATAGGTGCAGAAGGTCCTTTTGTTAAAGGAAAAAATGCTTCTTATTTGATAAATTACCGTTATTCTACTTTGCAATTTCTTCGTGTGCTCGGGATAAAAACAGGGATAGGACAAGCAATCCCTCAATATCAAGACTTGAGCTTCAAAATCGATGTCCCTACACAGAAATGGGGGAGATTTTCATTCATTGGTATGGGCGGATTGAGTTATATTGAATTGTTGGACAGTGAAAAATTCAAAGCCGGAATAGAAGATGCCGATTACACCTATGGGGGAGTTGACCTTTCTTTTGGTTCGGATATGGGGGTGCTGGGATTAAAAAATGTGTATTTCCTGAATAAAAATACGAGAATCGAAACGATACTTTCGGTTCAAGGTAGTAGAAATTCGACCCATGTTGATTCATTGAAAACAGATGAAAATCATGCTATTATCGAAGACTCCCAATATTTCTTCTACCATAGCACCGGTGATGAATTGAAATATTCTATCGCTTCGCACTTCAAAAAGAAATTTAATGCAAAAAGCAATTTCTCTACGGGCTTTTATTATGATCTGTATCAAATGAATATGCATGACAGCATTCTCAACTTCGGACATTATTATAAGTTGGATAATAAAAGTCTGAATCTGATCAGAGGGTACGTACAATTTCAGTACCGGTTTACCGACCGGTTGACGCTAAACACCGGACTCTATACTCAGGGTTTAAATCTGAATGATGAAATTAGCATTGAACCGCGAATAGGAATGAAATATCAGTGGGGCAATGGAAACGGACTTAGTTTCGGATATGGTAAACATTCGAGTACGATTCCCCGTATGACTTATTTTATTGAAACAAAATTGCCGGACAATACCACTGAAATGAAGAATTATAATGTCAAAATGATAAAATCTCATCAATGGGTAGTGGGATATGATAAATTGTTAAGTGAAAATTTCCGGATTAAAACCGAAATCTATTATCAAAGTCTTTATGATGTGCCGGTCACGGAAGATTTTCCTCAATTTTCAATTCTAAATACCGGAGATTCATTTGAACCGGAATTCAACAATCATCTTGTGAATAAAGGTAGCGGGACAAACTACGGGGCGGAATTTACCATCGAAAAATTTCTAAGTTCGGGCTATTATTTTTTGATTACTTCTTCTTTTTTCGAATCCAAATATAAAGGTTACGATGAAATCGAAAGAAATACCTCTTTCAATGGAAATTTTGTAGTGAACGCACTTGGTGGATATGAGATAAAAATTGGCAAATACAATCGTATTACATTTGATATAAGCAGTGTTTATGCGGGTGGAAAACGCTATGTGCCCATTGATCTGGATGCTTCTATTGCCGCCAACCACACCCGTTATTATTGGGATGAAGCTTATGAAAATCGATACGATGATTATTTTAGATTGGATATGCGTATCGGGTTTAAGATGAACCTGAAAAAATATAGCCAAGAATGGGCGCTTGATTTGCAAAATCTTACCAATAATCAAAATATTTATAGACAGACTTTTAATCCCAGATCCCAAAAAATCACTACGGAATATCAAATTGGATTTTTCCCGATGTTTCTGTACCGTATCCAATTCTAAAATCGATTGTAGCGATCGGAAACGGGCACAAAATCTCTCATTGAAAGCAATTGTAGTTCAGGAAAGAAAAACGATGTCCTCTACAATTTTTTTTCCGTGATAATCTAAGATTTTCTGCAAAATTTCGGATTTCCGGTAGGACAATTCATTACGCAATGCAGCGGATTTGAGTTTTACAAAAAGTTTGTTGTTGTAAATATAGATATTATGCGTCTGGTCTGCAATGAGTTTTCCGGCGATGTTTTCCCATGAAGAAATAAGGTCGGATTCTGTTAATTTTCTTCCAAATCCCATAGACTCAATCCACTGATTGATAGTTTCTTCTAATTTCTGTTCATGTTTATTCCTCATTTGTTTAGCGTGTTTATTGTACTATTTTGCCTTGGGCAATTTCGTAAATTTTGTGTTTGGTATCCACAGTATTGAAAATATTCAGAATCCGGTCTTTATGAGTATCGGAGATAAATATTTGTCCGAAATCATCTTGCTTGACCATATTGATAATTTGTGTAACGCGTTCTTCGTCCAATTTATCAAAAATATCATCCATCAATAAAATCGGTTGAATCGAAGTGACATCTTTAGTGTACTCAAACTGAGCCAATTTCATTGCAATAACATAGGACTTTTGTTGTCCTTGCGAGCCAAAACGTTTAATGGGATATTGATCAATTTTCAACAGCAAATCATCTTTATGAATCCCTTTGGTCGTGTAATGAATCCGAATATCTTCATCAATCGAAGATGCCAAAAGCTCTTCAAGATGATGATGATGCAGGTCCGAATTGTATTCCAAGCTTACCGTCTCCTTGCCATCGGATATCAAATCAAAATATTTCTGAAAAATCGGGATATACAGTTCAATAAAATGTTTTCTTTTTCGGAAAATTTCATTCCCCAGACGTGCCAGTTGCTCATTCCAGATTTCTACATCCGATTTTTTCAATCTTTTATCAAAAAAGTTTTTTATTACTACATTTCTCTGTTTCAGCACTTTATTGTAGCGTATCAATTCCGAAAGATAGACTTTGTCAAATTGGGCAATGACCGAATCCAAGTATTTTCGCCTTATATCACTCCCCTCATTTATCAGATCACGATCGTAGGGGCTGATCATCACCAGAGGAAGCAGACCGATATGATCGGCAAATTTTGAGTATGTTTTTTCATTCAATTTTAAGTTTTTCTTTTCTCCTTTTTTCAAGGTGAGACTCAATTTTAGAGCTTCTTCTCCGCCAATCTCATAAAAACCATGAATGGCAAAAAAATCTTCTCCATGCCGTATGCTACGCGAGTCGGTATTCGAAAAATAGCTTTTGGTAAATGAAAGGTAGTAGATCGCATCCAGAATATTGGTCTTTCCACTGGCGTTGAGTCCGACAAGACAATTGATATTGCTACAAAATTCAAAACTTTGGTCTTCGTAGTTCTTAAAATTAATAAGTTTTAGTTTTTTTAAAAACATAGTATTAAAACGATTGTATTTTATTCATAACTTCTTGAAGCAACCATTGCGGGGTTGAGGTTGCACCGCTTATTCCTACGGATTTCACTCCATCAAACCATTTTTCTTGGAGTTCTGCCGGACTTGTAATTTTGTATGTGTTGGGATGTATTCGAGCGACTTCATTGTATAAATATTTTCCGTTGGAGCTTTTGCGTCCGCTGACAAATATGATGACATCAAACTTCCGGACAAATTTACGGAGTTTTGGGGCACGATTGGCAACCTGCCCGCAAACAGAATGTTTATAATAAAAGTAAACACCTTTTTTCATTTTCTCTTCGACAGTGGATATTATCTCTTGATAAAGTTCGGAGGATTTGGTAGTCTGAGAAAAAAGATAGACGGGACGAGTGAAATCAATTTTCTCAATTTCCTCCAAATTCCGGATGATAATTG